>NC_019776.1:3600000-3900000 GCF_000317675.1 Cyanobacterium aponinum PCC 10605 | reverse complement strand
GTAAACGTTTTTCTGTCACCACTCAGTTGCAAAGAACCTCCCTGAATGTTAGTGAATGAACACTCTCCGCCTATAGTCGTTTGAAAATTGAAAATAGCTGTTTGAGCTTGAGAAGATTTTGCAAAAATAAACCCACAACCAATAAAAGATAATAAAAAATAAATGGTTAAGGATTTAGATCTGGAACGGGGGATAAAGCCTATTGCCCAGATGTAAGACGTGGTAGAGGAGGACGTAAGAAATCCACTACACCGCTATCTGTTGGGTAGTTCACAAATTCGCATAAAAATTGACTTTCATTGTGGAATTGCAGAAAAACGAACAATAAAGCGATACAAACCAGCAGAAACTTCAGTATCACTTGTTGCACTCATATTAACTGTTATCGTTCGGCTTCCCCCTATTCTTAAAACCGAAGAGCCAAGTGTAAGCCCTGTATATGTTCTGGAGTCTGGAGAGCTATTGGTTGCTTCTAAGGTGACGATATTACCTGTCGCAACTGCACCAGATAAAAGATAAGTAATAGGATTATTTTCTTGATAAGTTGCAGTAGCTGTAGAAGAAATGATATTAAAAGGAGCCGAAATAGTAGAAACCTCTGGCGGGTTTAATGTAAGACTAACATTTGTCAGATTACAAGTAAGAGTGGCAGTGGCGGGTACGTTGCTAGAGAAAGTTTTTCCGTCTTCACTAAGTTGCAAAGAACCCCCTTGAATATTGGAAAAAGCACACTCGCCACCGATAGTAGTTTGAAAATTAAAAATAGCTGTTTGAGCTTGAGAGGATTTTGCAAAAATAAACCCCAAACCAACAAAGGATATAAAAAAATAAGTGGTTAGAAGTTTGCCCTCTCGTATAAACATCTACTTATTTAAAAATTAATGAAAATATCGGTTAAATGCTTTTAAGCACCGTGTGTTAGTATGAGAAATTATTTATGTTGAGTGAAATAATTGTTCTTTATCTCAAATACAAGCAATAAATCCTAGTTATTTGCTAATGTTACCTGCACTTCATAAGAGTAAGAACCCGCTTGGAGAGTCTGACTGCCAGCACCAAAATCTGCAAGTAATTGTAGTGTCATATCTGTAGTTCCAGCATCCAGTTCAGATGTTGTAGAAGAACCACCTCGATTTGCAGTTAAAGAGGGAACACTAGCATTATTATTTAAGCCAAGGGTTGCAGTCAAATTATTGTCACTATTGAGAGTTACTTCATTAGTACCTTCAGTGACGCCAGTTATTTGTAGTGTTCCTCCATCAAAATTACACTCAACACTAATATCTGTATTATTGCCAGAGAGTGTATTGTTAACAAGATCTTCTGTTAGTTCGCTCTCTGTAGTAACAGAGCCACTACCTGCATCTGTACCACCAATAAAGACACATCCCGTTTCTATTTCTCTGGTAAAGGAAAAAGTTGCAGTTTGAGCGATCGCTTTTGGAGCAAAAGTTATAACAGAAGAAACAAGAGCAACAGAAGCAACAGCTAATTTAGCAGAATAATTTTTAATATTCATGGGTTTGAGTTAAGTTAATGTAGAGTTTACTTTGATAGTTTTCGTGAATTTAAGTAATTATGATATTTATTCAGTGTACTTAAATATTTACACTGTTTTTCACCTATAGTTTAATCGTACCAAAAACGATAGGATCTCCAATCCGTAGAAACATGGAAATAAATTAACCGAGTATTGTAAAGATTTGATAAAGTTAATCAATATTTATGAAAAAACCCGAAGACACCCAGAAAAATATCTGATGGTATCATTTTTAGTTTATTATTTTTAAGTTTAACTCTTGGAAAGGTTCTGATTGGTCATCTATTATAACCTCTGAAGGTGTGGGAATTTCACCATTAACTCTTAAATTATATTGTCCTTGCTTTAAATTTTCCAAAAAGAAGACCCCTGCACCATTTGTAATAGAAGAAATCGTTTTTCCTCCATTTTCTGGTATTGCTTCCACTCTTGCACCACCAATGGGTTTATTGTCCTCATCTGTAAGAGTTCCAGCAAAGGTATAGGACAAGACAAAAGGTATATAAACTTCTGTATAACTTCCTGCGACAACTTTTACCGCCAAGGCTGTGATGGTAGGAGTCCAATCAAAGGGATAACCAGCTTCATCTAAATCAAGGCGATAGGTATCTGGAGGTACAACTACAAATACTCCATCAGGTTGAATTTCGGGCAAAGAAGAACGAATGGGGCGATTATTTAAGATTAACAATAAATTTGCGTCCTCGGTGAAAATTTCGTCACTATCATCAAAAATTTCATTGCCATTTTTATCATAAAAAGGTTTAATCCATAATCCCCCCTGAGAACGAAGATTATCAAAGTCTCTTTCACTGGTAATAGTTCTAACTCCATTTTGGACATTAAAGCGGGGAAATATGTCAATGATAAACTGACGGTTACTAGAGGAAATGGAAAAATCTTGGTAACGCAAACGGAGGGTTAAACCGGGGATAAAGCCAGTGGAAAAAGAGGTGTAAAACCCACTACCACGAGAACCGACACCGTAGCCTAAATCATATTCCCAGAGGGGTAAACCACCATTTAAGCGATCTTCGGAACGATAGCGCCATCTCAACAGTCCGATATAGTCACTACGATTATTGTTGTTTTGGGTTTCATAGTCGAGGATTAAGGAATGTCCATCACCAAAGTAACTTTTCCCTGAAAGATTATAACTAATTTCTGTATCGGTGCGATCGCTATCTCCTCTGTGGTTAAGATAAAAACTTCCCCAACGTTGACTCAAGTACCAATTAAGTTCATCATTAGTGCCGATTTCTCCTCGAATATTGGTAGAGGAGTTGATTCCGCTAAAAAATAAACCTAGTCCAGCAGAAATATAAGGATTATCATCATCATAGTTACCTGTGGCAGTGAAGTTAAGATTACGGGATAATCGCCAATTAAGATTCATTCTTTGTCCAAAACGATCTGCATCTACGCTTAAGTAAAAATTAGGAGAAGGATTGTAATAAAGGCGAGAAATTAATTCCCAAGGGGAATCAAAGTCTCCTGTTAGGGCAGAAACAGAAAATCGCAGGGGAATACCATTGGGTTGATAGAAAATTTCTCCTAGACTACGAAATGACTCATTATCATTGTAAAAACCAACACCGAGAGTAATACCTTCCAATAAACCATAACGATAAGCCATACCAGCCCCAATCGTATTAAATTCCCCAAAAAGATTATCTTCTATAGTTTCTCTCCTTGCCCCTGCAGTAAGAGTTAACACGGATGCTCCTTTAGGTAGCAATTCGGGAATATCACTGAAATTAATATTTTCAATAATTGGCTCATTGCTTAAGAGTCCATCGGCATATAGTTTGACTTGATAGGATTGTTGTCTTATGGGTATATTTTCAAATACATATATTCCAGATTCATTCACTAAAGTTTGAGCAACCACACGGGCGCCAAAACCTTGTATTAATTGAACAAGAGTACCCGGAGGGGCTTCTCCTGTAATAGTACGGGGTAAATCATTAGCTTGTAATCTTTGTTGAGGGCTAAAAAAACCGCCAAATCTAGTTTTTTCTGGGGTAAATCCCCACCTTTGAATCGTCGTTAATCCCCAAAAATTACCTCCTCCTTCTCCTCGCCAAAATGTGGGTTGAGAACCAACTATATAATCGGCACGATCGCCCTGATACCACCACTGAGCTTCTTGAATATTCCATTGTGTGCTATTGTAAAGGTCATCTTGATTGGTGCTAATAAACCATCCGCCGCCCAAAAAAGATCCGATCGCAGTTAGATTTCCTCGGTCATCATAGAGATTATTTTCCGAGTCAGGAGAACCACTAAAAGTTGCTTCATTACCAATAGCCGTAAAACTAAATATGGGAGGGGAAACAAGGGGCAAACCATCTGTAACCACAGGAATTTCTTGATACTGTCTTAAATTAGAACGTAATCCTAACCATGGGGGTTTTAAGACGATAGCATACTCTAAAAGGTTAAATTCCGTGGGTACTTTAAACCATGTTTCGATTTGTTGAGGGGTAATAGCTAGTCCTAAATCTTCGTCTCGGGTTAACTCATTTGGGTTAATTTCGGTGACTAATCCGGGGGCGGTAATTTGCCAACTTTCCTCACTTTGTTCCTCGATTTTTAATTGTAATACCTCAACTATGTCTTCCCAAGGAATGAGCCAGAAGGAAAAATTAAGAGCTTGAGTGCCGTCTTCTGCTCCTTTGACTAGGGTTGATGGTAGGATATTTCTTTTCTCAACATTGATACCGATGGGTAATAAATCAAATTCCACCGGTTCAGAGTTATCTAATGGTGCATCGTCAATACTGGTTTTATCTTCTTGAGCAAAAGAAGGACAAATACCGACATTGAGGAAGGAAAAACGAACAGGAGGTATAATAAGTCCAAAGAAATGGACAACAACAATTATGGGAAATAAACGAATATATTTCCGTAACATGATTTATGAGTATTTTTCCTCACACCAATATTGATCATTAGATCGATTAATCTATGGATATTGTAGTTTCAAAAGGGATGATATTAGGGTTATTATTTCCCTCTCGCCATACTAATTGTCCACTAAGTTGATATTGTCCTTTGTTTAATCTTATGGGTTTATCTTCTTGGGTTGCTTCATCTTTTTCGATTAATGCAAGATTAATGATGCGATCGCTTCCAGCCATAACGGTGGTTTCTGGGGCTTCTCCTGTGGCAATAGTCGAACCATTTTGATTGAGTTGCCAAGCTATTTTTGGTAAAGCGGTAGCTTCTCCCGTATTTTTTACCAATAGACGAATAGTATTATCTTGAGGATTATAAGTGGCGGTTTCTGGGGTTAAATTGGGTTGTAAAGAACCCTTGCGAACATATACTGTGACTCCGATACGAGCAATAATACCTACCGTATTTTGTTGATTATCTTGAGCTTGTCTAAGAGTTTCAGAAAAAATAGCCGCTCGATATTCTTGATCGGGCAAACTGGGAGGAAACTGTGCTAAAAAACGAACCCTACGCTCTGCACCGGGGGGAATAGTCATTTCCGTGGGAGAAAATCTTAGATAGGGGCTTAAATCAGCTTCATTGGTTTCTACCGTTTGAAATCCTTTTTCTCGGTCATAAATAAAAGGCTCTGTATAGACTCTAACTCTAATGGGTTCATTGGTGGTATTACGAACATTAATAATACCTTGTGCTTTTCCTCTTTCTGTATTTTCTTGAATAACGAGGGGAGAAACTCCTATTTGAGCATAAGTGGGATTTGCCCAAATCAAGTTAAGGGGAAAAAAAAAGATTAGAGTGGAAAGTATTTTTTGGACAAGATTTGTTTTGATAAACATTGTAATTTAACCTCAGTTCAGTTTAAGAATGTCGGATAAGGTTAGGTTTCAGGTTTCAGGTTTCAGGTTGCAGGTGTTGGAGAAAGTAATAAGTAACGAGTAATGAGTAATGAGTGTTCGGAGTTATTAATTATTAATTATTCACTATTCACTATTCATTAATTACTAATTCCTAATTGTTTTAAGGCTTCATTCCGAATACGACAAGAATCACAAACACCACAGGGAATTTCTCCTCCTTGGTAACAAGACCAAGTTTCATCTATGGGTACATTTAAGCTAAGGGCTTTTTTGATAATATCTACTTTTGATAAATTGATGAGAGGAGCTATTAATTGAGGGGTTTTACCTTCAATACCTACTTTAGACGATAAATTTGCTAAATTTTGAAATGCTTGTAAATATTCAGGGCGACAATCAGGATAGCCCGAATAGTCAACGGCGTTAATGCCTAAATATATTGCTTCTGCAGACGCAGCTTCGGCAAGGGAAAGTGCGATCGCAATAAAAACGGTATTTCTTCCGGGTACATAGGTTGAGGGGATAATTTGAGGGTTTACTCCTTCTTGGGGAATAGCTAAATTATTATCAGTCAGAGATGAACCTCCCCAAAGAGATAAGTTAACATCAATGACAAAATGTTCTTTTATTCCCAATTTCGGGGCAAGATTTTGGGCTATTTCCAATTCTTTAGCGTGTTTCTGCCCATAGCGAAAAGAAAGAGCGATAGTATCATATCCTTGGGAAACTGCGATCGCAGCACTGGTAGCAGAGTCTAATCCTCCTGATAATAAAACAATGGCTTTTTTCACAATATTGAATCTAATTTTGGTGTAAATGATAAAAATTGTTTCAGGTGTCAGGTTGCAGGTTTCAGGTTTCAGGGTGTTAGGGAGATGAGGAGATGAGGTGATAAAGGGAAACTTCTTTCTTATCTTAACCCCAAACTCTGAACTCAAACTATTGCCCGTTGCCTTGTCTTAATTACTAATTACTAATTTCTAATTCCTAAAGGTGTTATCTAACCTGTTTCAAACTTTCCACTTTTTTGGTGAATAGTTCGGTAAATAAACTTAATACAGTACGATTTTCCCTTACTTTTATATTGACACTAACAGACATTCCTGACTGTAAGTCAACCTCTTCACCACGAATCATTAAGTTTTGAGCATCTAATTCTACTTTGACAGGGAAACGATAAAAATTATAAATTTGATCTGGTTCTAAAGCGTCTGAAGCAACGAAATATACTTTACCTTTAATATCTCCAAATTCGCTATAGGGAAAAGAGTCTATTCGCACATCCGCTTCTTGCCCCGGTTGAACAAAACCAATATCTTGATTAGTAACATAAACTTCGGCAACAAGAGGATTATCAGGACCGGGATCAGGTACAATTTTTAACAGTGCTTCTGCTTGACCACTTTTTGGCACAAACCCCGGACTAGCTTGTAAATCGAATACTTCTCCCGATACAGGGGCTTTCAATTCTTGATACTTTATAGTTTGTTGAGCGGCACTGATTTGACTATTTAACTCTGCAATACGCTTCTCATTATCTACGACTACTTTGTTAATTTGACTGTCAATTTCTGCGATGCGTTTTTTATTTTCTGCGATGCGATCGCGCACATCTTTTTCTGTAATAGCGATAGTATTCTGAAATTCTTGTTGTGCCTGATTAATGTCAAGTAACAGTCGAGATTTTTCTTCTTCTAATTGTTGAATTTCTGCTAAACGGGTTTGCACTTGTTGTTTTTGGTTTTCCAGTTCAATAATACCATTAGAGCGGCGATCGACTAAATCCCTTTGACGGTCTTGCACTTGTTGCTTTTGTCTTTCAATTTGAATTGTAGCTAATGCCCCTTCTTCGGAAAGAGGTAAAATACTTTCTAATATTTCCCTGTCTATACGCAAACTTTCTTCGGCTTGAGCAATGGATTCTCTATTTCGTTGTTCTATTTCTTGTAATACTCGACGATCATTAGCTAGTTGTTTTTTTGCATCTTCAATTTGTACCTGATTTTGGTTTAATTGTTTTTCCAGTTGTTCAATTTCTAATTCTGCAGCCCTAGAGCGAGAATCTAATTCTGCAAATGCCGCTTGTAGTCTGGCAAGTTGATCTGGTTTTAAGGATGCGATATTGGAATCTTCGGATAGTTGCATTTGATAAAGTTGATTTTCTGTCACCAAAGCAGTGCGATTTAAGGCTAGTGCAGAAATTTCAGGGGGTAATTTAAGTCTTATTACTTCCTGTTCTACAATATTCGGGCTTAAAGGTGCATTAAACAAAGTTCTATAGAATTTATTTTCTTGAATCAAACTATTTCTAATTTTTTCCAAAGATTCCAATTCTGCTTGACTAGCTTGAGAGTCGAACACCAATAATGATTCACCTTTCTGAATGTGATCGCCATCTTCCACTTTAACTTCTTTTACCACCCCATTAAGAGGAGCTTGAATTTCCTTCACTGTTTGTCTTGGTTTCAATTGCCCCTGAGCGGTTACAACTTGCTCAATTTTCGCCACAGAAGCCCAAACTACTGCGAAAGTGGTTACACCCACAATACTCCAAATCGTTGCTCGTGACCATACAGGAGAAGGTTTTAAAATTACATCCTTTTCAAAGTTAGAAGTATCTAAGTCGATAGAGCCTTCGGCTGTGCCATTGCTAGAGTTATTTTCTGTTGACGGAGTTGTTAGTAATGTATCGTTAGCATTGTTTGCTTGATATTGTTTACCATTATATTTAGATTCTGCCATGATTAATAGTTTAAGTTTAATTTAATTGTGATTTTAGATAGTTAATTTCAGAGCGTATAGTTAGTTTAATAGATCAAAGTTAAGTTTCCTTTATATACCAATCTATTTAGGGGACTATTGTCTGAGGGGAAAAAGTAATAATTCTTAAAATGAGTAATGGGTAGAAAGAAAGGGGGATGAGGGAATGAGGGGAGAGGGGGAAACAAGTAATAAGTAATAAGGATGGGAGTTGGGAGTTTTTAATTCTTAATTATTCACTATTATCTTTTTGATAGAATTGGCAACGTTAGTTAAAAAATAAAATAGTTTTCGGCAAAATAAAAAAAAGGATTGCTATAGTAAAAATAGATCATGTCAAATGCTTGACATAATAAGGCAACAAAAACCTAAAAATATTTTATGAACGCTAAACTATACGATACTCGTCTTGACTTAAGTGCAGAAATAAGAGAAAAAGTAGTACAAATTCTCAATCTCACATTAGCAACAACCCTAGACTTAAAAACCCAAACTAAACAAGCCCATTGGAATGTAAAAGGTAATGACTTCTTTCAACTTCATGAACTTTTTGACGAGATGGCAGGAGAATTGGAAGAATATGTGGATATGGTAGCAGAAAGAGTCACCGCACTGGCAGGAGTTGCTTTAGGCACGGCTAGAGTTGCGTCTCAAACCTCACTTTTACCAGAATATCCACTAGAGATTACCGCAGGTTTAGATCATGTTTCTGCTTTGGCTGATCGCTATGCTACTTATGCGGCTCATGTGCGAGAGGCTATATCTAAAACTGATGATTTAGGCGATGCAGATACTGCGGATTTATACACAGAAATATCTCGTACTATTGATAAGCGTCTTTGGTTTTTAGAAGCTCATTTACACTAATTCTGAGTTTTGAGGATTTCAGGTGTTAGGGAAAAATGAGAGTTAGGGGTTTTTAATTCTTAATTTTTAGTTATCAACTATTTACCTTTGCCCTCCCCCCTCTCGAGGGGGGAGAAAGGGGGGTTTGCCCTTTTAACTTTGCCCTTTGTCTGTCTTAACCAGACGAAATTAAATGCAGATTAGCTTATCGTACTTAATAATAGACTGATAAACGCGATCGCATTACAAATCAAGGTACAATTTTTTGAGATTAATTATCTTAATAAAAATCAATTTAAACCAAAACAAATATCTTTAATTTGATAGTGAATTAATTTCTTATTAATTAACCTGAGTTTTGGATAAGCTGAAAGCATTATTTTCTCCTAGTCAGAAAACCTTATAGCTTCTTAGAAATAACGATAAAATTGCCTTAATCCGAACTGACTTAAACAAGGGGCTTAAGCCCCTTGCTAAAAACCCCTACCACCTGCAACCTGCAACCTGACACCTAACCTTATCGGATATTCTTAAACCGAACTGAGGTTAATTCATAAATTACACCCATGCGTGAAAAATAGCTCTATCTTTTCGCCATTTGACTAACTCCACTTTACTAAAACCTGCGGTTAACAACCATGATTTAACCAAAGCGATATTTGCACCAGTCCAATTTGTTACATCTTTACTTAATTCATTAGTAGGATAAAAACGCATTAAAGGTACAGGAAATAAGCTAAAAAATAAACTTATATGAGTTTCTAAAATAAGCAACTCTTTGGTAACACTTCTTACTTTTTCTAAAGCATAAAGAGGATATTTCATGTGATATAAAACCCCTAAAAAAAATACCACATCAAAAGTACCAATTTTTTCAGGATTAAAATCTAAAACATCAATATTGTAATCCTCTACTTGGGAATTAAACATTTTTCTTGCTAATTCAAAACCCTGTTTTCCCGCTCCAAAATCACGCCAAAAATTATCATCTAAACCATATAATTGCCTCTGTTCCCAAATAAAAGAATCTGTGGCTAAAACTCTTTTTGCACCCCTTTTTTCCGCAGAAAAAGAATAAAAACCATCCCATGCACCAATATCTAAAACAGTTTTTCCTGTTAAATCTTGAGGAATACCACTTAAAATCCAGTTTTGAAATTTCTTACAAAATCGTCCTTCTTTTCCTGTTTTTGTTTCTACCCCTGCACCAAAATCTATGTAATGATGCCAGTATTTTATTTTAGCAACCTCTTTAACTAAATTCTCTTTATCTATTTCTTTTGACTGGTTCATTCTAACAATTTTATTAGTATCAATTAAGGGAAATTTTAGCAATATTTATGATAGTATATTATAGCCTGATGTTCGTAGTTTTATAACAAAATAATCTCAGTTAATTTAATTAAAATATCGTCTTATGTCTTCCTCACAGTGGTCTTATTTACTAAAAAACTCAGGAGTTTGGTTAGGCTCGTTCAGTCAGTTTTCTCCTCACGGTAAATTACTCAAAGAGACTTCCAGTAAATTAACTCTCGGTAGTGATGATGGTAAAACCATTAGATTTACTCTGGCTAGAGATGGAAACCCTAATCCTGTAGTCAATGAATTTAGTAGCCTGAATCGTAATATATTTTTATTTGAAGATGGTCATTTTGCCAAAGGCTCTCAACAGTTTAGTCCTTTTTCCGTTTTCGGGGCAGAATATGGTTATGTAAGGTGCGATCGCCGTTGTAGATTAGTACAATTGTTTGATAAAGATAGTAATTTCGACTCTGTTACTCTTATTCGAGAATTTCGGGAGGGAGGAGAAGGAATAGAGAGGGAGCATCTTACCATTGAACAACTAGAAGGAGAATGGCGAGGAGAAGCGCTAACATTATATCCAGACTGGCGTAATAGTGAACCATATCAAACTCAATTAACTTTAAAACGAGAAGGAAACACTCTCAAACAAACCCTAAAAACCCCTTTTATGAACTATTCTTCTGAAGGCACTATCAATGATAACATCATTACATTTAATCAGGGAAATAAAGAAAATCGAGTTTTGCTTTTGCCCGATGGTGCATCTTCTACCACTCCTGTAAAAATTGAAAATCGTCAAAGTTTCTTTCTTGAATTTGGTTGGTTAGTAGAAACGAATATGAGATTACGTTTAATTAGACAATATGATGATCAAGGAAGATGGGTTAGTATCACTTTGGTACGGGAAATTAAGTCCTGATTAGGGGATAAGGGGATAGGGAGAGAGGGAGAAACAAGTAATGAGTTAGGAGTTAGGAGTTAGGTAGGGGCGAATGGCCATTCGCCCGTACATTAGAAGTTATTAATTATCAACTATTTACCTTTGCCCTTTTTTAATTAACTTGAGTTTTGGATAAGCTGAAAGCATTATTTTCTCGTAGTCAGAAAACCTTATAGCTTCTTAGAAATAACGATAAAATTGCTTTAATCCGAACTGACTTAAACAAGGGGCTTAAGCCCCTTGCTAAAAACCCCTACCACCTGCAACCTGACACCTGACACCTAACCTTATCGGATATTCTTAAACCGAACTGAAGTTAATTAATAATTGTCAATTCTCCCTTGCCTTTTGTCTCTTGCTTGATTTCTGTAGGAATTTGATTAACTTTAATTAAATTGACGGCACAAGCTTTTAATTCTGGCTGTTTGGAAATAGGACAAGAATGGGGATGGGTTAGGCTATTGGCTTCGGCATTTTCTGCCCAGAGAAAACCCCAGTGCATGGGTGCAAAAACGGTGGAAGGTGCGATCGCACTTGTTATTTTCACTTTAAATTTAGCTTCTCCTCGAACAGATACAACTCTAACTAATTCACCATCTTCTAATTGATATTTACGAGCATCTTTGGGATGAATTTCGAGGAACGGCTCAGGGTGCATTTTTACTATTTTGTCAATTCTACCGGTGCGAGTCATAGTGTGCCAATGTCCATAAAGTCTGCCCACCGTTAAAACAAGGGGATAATCTGGGTTAGGAGGTTCGGCTAAACCTCGGCTATGGAAAGCGGCAAATTTTGCTCTGCCATCTTCGGTGTGAAAGTGCAAATCGGTGTAAAGTCTTCTACCATAACGATTTTCGGGATCGCTTCGGAGAGGAAAAGGCCACTGTATCGGACCATATTTTGATAACAACTCATGACTCAAACCAGACATGTCACAGGGGCGATCGCGCGTTGTTTTGACAAATTCTTGATATACTTGAGCAGAGTCTTTAAAACTGAAATACTTTTCAAATCCTAATCTTTTACCTACCTCCGCAAAAATTTCCCAATCCGCTTTTGCCTGAGAAGGAGCAGAACTACTAAAAGCAGGACTATAGGTTACAACCCGTTCTGAGTTAGTCATAGTACCCGCTTTTTCACTCCATTGGGTGGCAGGTAAGACTAAGTGAGCATAATAGGCGGTTTCTGTGGGATAATAAGCATCTTGATAGATAGTGAAAGGAGATTTTAACAGAGCTTGTTTTGTCCTTTCTAAATCGGGCATACTCACCGCAGGATTAGTGGCCGCAATCCACAATAAACCCACATCCCCATTTTCCAAACCCATAATCATTTCCCATACTGTTTTACCCACATTGGCGGAAATAGCCCCCGATGGTAATTGCCATATTTCTTCTAATTCCTGACGATGAAGGGGATTTTTGACACTGCGATAACCCGGGAGAATATGAGATAATCCTCCTGCCTCTCTTCCTCCCATGGCATTAGGTTGACCTGTCAGAGAAAAAGGGCCACATCCTGCTTTACCGATTGTAGCAGTCATCAAATGAAGATTAATTAAAGTTCTTACTTTTGCCGTTCCCTCAGAAGACTGGTTTAACCCCATCGACCACAAAGATAACACCTTTTCCGACTCTGCCCAATAACGGGCGGCAGTTTCTAAATCTTTAACTTCAATACCGCATTTATCGGCAACAATTTGAGGAGGATAATGACTAATTATCTGTGTATAGGCGGGGAAATCCCTTGTACATTCGTCAATAAAAAAAGTATCGATCGCACCCCACTGTAATAATAAATAAGCAATACCATTAAATAAATCAATATCTGTACCGGGTTTAATAGCTAAATGAAGATCCGCCGCTTCTGCGGTGGCTGTACGACGAGGATCAACCACAATCATCTTAACATGACGATTTTTCTTATGATATGCTCGTAAACGATTAAAAACGATGGGATGACATTCTGCGGTATTTGTTCCCACCAAAAAAGCACAGTCTGTTAATTCTAAATCCTCATAGTTACAAGGAGGACCATCCGCCCCAAAACTGCCCATATAACCTGAAACCGCCGAGGACATACATAAACGGGAATTGGCATCAAAATTATTTGTCCCTAAGCAACCTTTTAATAATTTTTGAGCAACATAATAATCTTCTGTTTGAAACTGCCCTGAGCCATACATACAAATACCATCAACTCCGATAGTTTTGCTCACTAACTGAATTTGTTTAACGATTAGGTTAAAGGCTTCTTCCCAATCAATTTGTCGAAAATCTTGCTGTAGTGTTTCTCTATATAAAGGATATTTAAGGCGATTTTTATTGATCGCTTCGGTTACCGTTGCTCCTTTCACACAAACTTTTCCTAAACTAGAAGGATGGGTGCGATCGCCCATTACTTTCCAAATGGGAGTACCCTCCGAATCTCTATTTGTCGCTTTTCCTTGAGAAGCAGGGGGCTGAACTTCTAAACCGCAACCAACACCGCAATAAGGGCAAACTGTGGTAACTTTTTCACTTATCATCTAGGACTAATCAATATATAAAACCTCGGATTTCGTGTGTTTAATCTTGTCACCAGATTTTGTTAAGAAATGTATCTTCTGATACGGAAGATCTAAAGTATTCTTTTTTCTGCATTTTATTTATGGTTATTTTGCATCTAAATTTGGCGTTGCTGATTTTAGATATGATTTTTCAATGGGCAATGGAAGAATAAAGAATGAAAATAGTTAACTCCTAATTCTTAATCCTATCTTTCCAACTCCTCACTTATTACTTATTACTTTCATAAAAAAACCTGTCTTTTTGAGACAGGAAAATTAATTATTTATTTAGTAAGCATTAAACCTTTTTTAGAATAATATTAGCCATTACTTTCTGATTCTAAAGCTGGTTTTTCCTCTGCTCCTAAACTAACTTTAAATACCTTATTTTTCTCGTCTTCAAGTTTTGGTAAAATTAACGTTAAGACACCGTCATTATATTCTGCTTTTACTTGGTCATTTTTGATCGGTAATGGTAAATTAATTGTGCGTTCAAATTTACCGTAATTAAACTCAGAAATGTAGTAACCAGTATCTTTATTTTCTTGTTGACGATGGTATTCACCACTTACCTTCACACTATCACGGGTAACACTGACATCAAGATCTTTTTTGTCAATTCCGGGTACTAAAACTTTAAGCATTAAACTATTGTCATTATCTAACAATTCTACTGCAGGTTTGAGAAATGAATTAGAAGTATCATCCCATGCAGTTATTTCATCTAGTAGTCGATTCATTTGACGATGTAAGCTATTAATTTCATACAAAGGATTAAAACGAACAATAGCCATACTTTTACCTCCTAACAAATTCTGTTTCAATTGATATTTATTTAATTTTAAATTGTTATTTTTATCTTGTCATATCCTTCTTATTTAATAGGGAGAGAAAACCGAAAATATCTAGGTATTGTTTTCCGTATTTTCCCTGATTTTAATCATTGCTTAATTATTTTCTTGCAAATCCATATGATAAACTTGGTCTATAAAATATCCATTCTTCTTTACATTGGTTAATATTCCTAAAATTTCATGAAATCACCCACCCTTTTAAAGCTAGAACAGCAATTTCTCAAAAGTTTGAGAACAGACAAAAATTCTCCTTGGTTAGAAAGTATTATTATTCCCGCTCATCAAAGAAACACAGAAGAGGTTTTAGACTTATACTTAAATAGGGCTAGAACGAGAACGATCGCACCTTTTCATGAGATATTTCCTGCCTGTGAAGCGATTATGGGATCAGAATTATTTGATCGCTTCGTCGATGATTTTTACCTTCATAGTCATTGTGATAATGTCACCGTTTTAGACTATGCCAATAGTTTTATGGATTATCTCACCGTAGTTAAACCAGAATTTTTCGAGCCTTTGATACCTACTATAGAAGAACAAACTATTGATTGGTCAAGACTATTAATTGATGTTGCTCTCACCGAATGGCGACTAAGAAGGGCAGAAACAGCCCCTACTTTAAGAAAAAATAATCCAGAGGAATTATTACACCGTCTCCGAGTAAAAAAACTTCATGGTTATCGCCCCAAATTAGAACATGGTACTCGCATTCCCTTTTCCTGTTATTGCTTAGTTCCCCTCACCAAAGCCCATAAATGCCCCATTGAACCCAGACACCTCATTGCAGGAGAAAGAAAGCCTTATTTGATTTGGCGCAAACCTGATAATCAAGTGGAAATAAGAACTATTAGCGAAGATGAAGCCCGTTTGTTAAGAAGTTGTAATGGACACTTAAGCGTTACTGCTATTCTTCAGGAAGAAACCCATTTTGGTTTTAGTCGAGAAGAAACCCTCGATCGCATCTCAGAAGCGATAAAATTAGGTTGGATAGTATCTCTATTTGACCCCATGAGTTATCAATAAACTTAAAAGGGCAAGAGGCAAAAGGCAAAGTTAAAAGGGCAATGGGCAAGGGGCAAGGGGCAAAGGTTAATAAAAATCTTAATTAAATGATCTTTTTTGTGTCAATAATTTGGTACATTAACCTAAATATGTTGAGATAATAACAAGAAAAATAGTCACAATGAAAGCATTAGTAATAGGCGGAGATGGTTATTGCGGTTGGGCAACGGCCCTTCATCTCTCTAATAAAGGTTATGATGTTGCTATTTTAGACAATTTAGCCCGTCGTCACTGGGATGATAAATTAGGTGTAAATACTTTAACTCCCATTGCCTCTATTCAAAAAAGAATTAATCGTTGGTATGAATTAACTGGTAAAAAAATTGAGCTTTTTGTCGGTGATATTACTAACTATGATTTCTTAATTAAGGCTTTCCGCAAATTTGAGCCTGAGTCTATCGTACATTTCGGGGAGCAACGTAGCGCCCCCTATTCAATGATTGACAGAGAACACGCTGTATTTACCCAAGTTAATAATGTGGTAGGTACTTTAAACATTCTCTATGCCATGAAAGAGGAGTTTCCCGACTCTCACCTCGTTAAGTTAGGTACGATGGGGGAATATGGTACTCCTAATATTGATATTGAAGAAGGTTATATCGAAATTGAACATAACGGACGTAAGGATATTTTACCTTATCCTAAACAGCCCGGTAGTTTCTATCATTTAAGTAAAGTACACGACAGTCACAATATCCATTTTGCTTGTAAAATTTGGGGTATTCGTGCCACTGATTTAAACCAAGGGGTAGTTTACGGGGTTTTAACCGAAGAAACGGGCATGGATGAGTTATTAATTAACCGTCTTGATTATGATGGTGTTTTTGGTACTGCCTTAAACCGTTTTTGTATCCAAGCGGCTATCGGACATCCTCTTACTGTTTATGGTAAAGGTGGACAAACTCGTGCTTTCTTGGATATTCGTGATACTGTCAGATGTATGGAACTTGCGATCGCAAATCCTGCGGAGGCTGGACAATTTAGAGTGTTTAACCAATTTACCGAGTTATTCAGTATCAAAGATTTAGCCACCATGGTGCAAAAAGCAGGGGCAACTTTAGGCTTAAAGGTTGAAATTAACAATTTAGAAAATCCCAGAGTAGAATTAGAGGATCACTATTTCAATGCTAAAAACACTAAACTCTTAGATTTAGGTTTACAACCTCATTATCTCTCTGATTCTCTTCTTGACTCCTTACTTAACTTTGCTAATAAATATAAAGGTAGAGTAGATATGGAGCAAATATTACCCAAAGTTTCTTGGCGTAGATAAAAATAATGGTAAGGTGGGCATTCCCCACCACCTTTGATTTATAAGGCAACTCTGATAGGCAACAGGCAATAAATAGTGAATAGTGAATAGTGAATAATTAATAACTTCTAACTCTGAACACCTCATTACTCATTCATTACTTGTTTCTCCCTCTCCCCTCATCCCCCTATCCCCTAAACACCCTGATACCTGAAACCTCCTCTCATTTGATATTCTTAAGGTGAACCAAGGTTAAATTGTCAGGGCTATTTTTCCAGTGGTTGAACCAGACTCAATCATTTGATGGGCTACTGACGCTGATTCCAACGGAAAAGTATGTTCTAAATGTATGGTTAATTTCCCCTCATCAAACCACACTGCACATTGTTCTAAAATTTTTCTTTGATGTTTCAACCCTTCTTGTAAATTCATCAAAGCTGGAGTTAGCATCAACTCCAAACTGATTCTTAAGTTACGATTACGGGCTGTTTTTAAACTTGAGCTATGGCAATCTGGTTCAAGTATTGTGACTATATCTCCATATACCTTCACTGCTTGACAAGTATCAAAAAAAGTTTTCCCCCCCACCGTATCAAAAGCCGCATCTACTCCCTTTCCTTTTGTCCAATCCATGATTGCATTGATAAAATCTTTTTGTTTATAAAGAATAGGATAGTCTGCCCCCAATTTTCTCACTAATCTTTCTTTATCAGGATTACTCACCGTTGTGGCTACTTCTGCTCCTCTCAATTTTGCCAACTGAATCGCTACATGACCTACTCCCCCTGCTCCACCATGAATTAAAATTTTATCATCAGCACCTAAAGAGATGCGATCGCACATAGCCTCCCAAGCCGTGATTAAAACTAAAGGAGCACAAGCCGCTTCCGCAAAAGAAAGAGATTGAGGTTTTTTTGCAACATAATCTTCCTCAACTACCGTATATTGGGCATAATTTCCCGTTTCAGGCTTCCCTAAACCACCAGCACAAAAATACACTTCATCACCCTTCCTAAACCTTGTCACCCCATCGCCCACTTCTACAACTATTCCTGCACCATCACAACCTAAAACAGGAGAAGAAAATTCAGGATAAAAACTACCACGCTTTCTAATTTTTGTATCAATAGGATTAACCCCCGCCGCCTTCAACTCAACTATAACTTCCGTAGGACTTTTGATTTGTGGAGTGGGAATATCCCTTAATTGCAGAACATCCACCCCCCCAGCTTCAGTCATTAAAATTGCTTTCATAAACTAAATTATTACTCAAAGACTATTCTGAATTTATTATAAATAACCTGAGTTCGAGATAAATTTCCATCTATGAGTGATGATGAAAAGGGCAAAGATGAATAGTGAATAATAAATAACTTCTAACTCATTCTCATTTCCCCCTTTCCCCCCATCTCCTAACACCTGCAACCTGAAACCTAATACCTAACCTTATCCGATATTCTTAAACACAACTGAGGTTAAATAGGTTCTCCTCTCCAGTGGGAAAGGGTAAAAAATTTTGATCTCTACCTTGAAACAGCCCTGCCCCTTAAAAGGAGGAAATGGAAAAATAAAACCTGATACCTACCAAGAATAATTTTGTCTATTTGACTCAAACTACATCAACTTAAAACTGCATCTGATAACGTACTTTAAACTCCCCATAAATATAATCATAAGAAACAGAAACACTAGATTTCTCCTGCACCTCATAAACGCCCTCCACTAGAGGAAAAATACGCAAATCCTTCATGCCCAAAGGTTTTCCCCAAGTGCTAACCCTTTCATTTACCCCAAAACTTAAATTATTAGCAATGGGTACTAAGAAAAATTGTACTAAACCATTTTCAAACAATTGTTCTCCACTCAAATTTTGTAACTGATCTGCAATATTAATCAATTGACCTCCCACAATCAAATTAATCAATTCCCCCTCACTACGATTGGGGGTACTACTGAGAGAAACAATCGGAGAATTAAATAAATTAAAATTAGCCCCTTGCTGATTTAAAACAGCTAAATTGACGCAAGTTTCTACTTCTTTTAAACGTTCAGAGGAAATTTTATCCCCGATGATAGTTTCAGAAGTAGGCAAGTAGCAAAATTGATTAACTTGACTCGACAATACTGGTAACAGTTGACCCAACTCACCATCAATATTTAAAACAACTTGAATATTATCTCCTCTCCCTCCCCTAACGATGGGCTCTGCAATTTCATTGCTACCTGTAACAGGTAATTGGCGAGAATAATCTACTATATCGGCTTGTACTTCTATATCGATACTGGGGTTAAGAATACTATCATTAGGATTAAATACTATTCTATTCTCATTAGTGCGAGATAAAAAGAAAGTAGTATCACCAAAACCAATCCCTGACACTGCATTAGGTAAAGGATTTGCACCCCCTATGTAAATAGTCCCTCTACGGACGTTTATAGCTCCATTTGCCCTTAGTTTTTCAAAATCAAGAGGATTCCCATTAACATCCACATCACCTTCAAAAAGGAAGCGATAGAACCCCCATTGAGCTAATTGTGAGTTAACCAATTTTAGTTGAAAATTATCTAAATTTGGTTGAATAATACCGCTACCTCTATTACTTGAAGGATTATTATTGAGCCAATTACTAGCAATTAAACCTGAGTTTTTATTATTATTAAAGGATGATAATCTTTCTTGAGAAGGAATAGTAAAACTACCATTATTCAAAGCTAAGTAACCAGCAATTTGAGGATAAAAAGCAGTGCCATTTATTTCAATATTTGCATCAATATTTCCTGAATATAAACCTTCTAAATTAAGAGATTGCTGAGGGATATTTACTGTTAAATTATCACCTTGAATGTTATTTGAATTAAAAACAGGTAGATTTCCGCTAATATTAACCTCAGTTTGATTAACTTTTGCTAGTAAATTATCAGCATTAATAACTCTATTTTCTTGTAAATTAATATTTCCCGTCAGAAAAATTGATTCATCAATTAAACTTGTTTTAATTTGAGTATTTTCAAAATTAAGATTTCCTTTAATTGCAATATTTTCAAAATTGAAATTATTTACTAATTGATTCAAAGAAGCGGTAGTTATTTCTAAATTTCCTTGAAAATCTCCATCAACCAAATCTATTTTTCCTTGAGTCAAACCCTTTACCAAACCTCTGGATTCTGGACGTAAATTTAAACTAATTAAAGCAGGTTTATCTAATTCCATCAAAGGATAATAAGGTAAAATGGCCTTAAACTGTAAATACTCTGGTTGACTACTTTCCACATTTAAAGTATAGTTTTGATATTGAAAATCAGCAAGAATTTGGTTTGCTAAAATCGAACCTTCAACGGCGGCATTATTAAGAGCGAAATTACCGATAATAGAAGGATTTAAAAGATTCCCAGCGATTTTTCCATTAACATTAATTAAACCATCCACATCCAAAGGAGAAGGGATAATATCCGTGATAAAATCTACAGGCAAATTAGCAATTTTAAATTCTCCCTCTTGACTATCTAAAGATAAATTTCCTGCAAAAGAAACTTCACTTCCCCCTATATTTAAGAGAAAGGGTTTCAAGGTCAAATTGTTGTTAACAAAATTAGCATTAATAGCAAGTTTAGGAATAGCCATCGCTTGGGTTTGTTTCATTACCAAGCCTAAAGAATCAAGAATCACAGGATAGTTTTGTTGCGGTAGCCATTGCCATTGATTGCCTTCAAAATCCAATTGAATTTCGGGATTAGTTAACTTTCCTGCGATAAGAATTTCCCCTTTATATTTCCCTCGAATATCTAAATCATTGGGAATGCTTCCTGATTCAACTTTTCTCGCTAGGGTTTGGATTTGTTTATCAACTTGAGTGAGTAAATTAACTTGAGTTTTAATACTATCATCACTATTACCTAAAGATTGAGAAGGAATATTATCCGCCGAGGAGAAGGTATCTTGATTTTGTAATTGTTGCCATAAAGCGGAGACACTAGCAATATCGGTTATTCTCAGAGTGGAAAAAATATCTTCCATCTCTCCTCGTAAGTTAACGTTGCCTTCTATTTCCTGAGTGACTAGATTCAGTTTGCCACTCAAATCATATTGCGTATTAGCAAATAATAACCTTCCTTGATTCAATTGGGCGATATTATTTTGATAGTTAAAATCGGCTTTAATTTCTTTTCCTTCCACCACCCCAATGGCAGGATTATTAATGGTAATATCCCCCTCGGCGGTGAAATCATTTAAGTTGAGGGTTAATTGGGTGTTGAAGTCTCCTTTTAATTTGCCTTTGATGCCATAATTAGCCACTGGTTGTAAAGCCAAATTTTCTAAGGATAAGTTTTTTACCGTTGCGATGAATTGATTATTTTCTGCTAAATTGCCTTCTAGGAAAAATCTATCTTTTTGATTAATAGTGATAGAAGAAGGAGTAAAGGGAATAGTTATTTGATTGGGTAAAGTTAAATCCTTTCTAATTAAATTGGTAGCGATAATGTCTTCCTTACCTTTAAGATTAACAGCTATTTTCTCAAGGGGATTAACATTAACTTTTCCTGCAAGGGAAGATTCAAAAGCTATCTGATTAAAAGCAAAGTTATTGAGACTTAAATCTCCTGTTAAGTTAAAACCAAGGGGATTAGTTAAGACATTGTTAGCTGTAATAATGCCATTAAATTTAGCGATACCATTTAAGTTTACTTCGGACGGAATATATTTAATACCTTGACTATTATTATCCAGAGAGGTAAGAAGACTGTTAAGGGGAAGAGTTGCTAAATCCGCTTCTGTTGTTAACTGCAGTTGAAGGTTATTTATATCAGGTTGAGTAAAAGGATTGATTAAAAGAAAATTTCCTGCAAGGGTAACAAGATTATCTCCGATATTAATGTTGGTTGGTTGAATAGTAATAGGTAAAGATAGATTATTAAAAGATAAATCTGTTAAATTGCCACCTAAGTTAATGCTAGTGTTAAGACTACCAAGAGAGGCAAGGTTAAAACTATCATTATTATCAAGGAAGGGTAAGGAAAGTTGAGAAGCAATTTTTTCGATGTTAATATTTTGGGTATCTATATTGCTTTGCCATTGATTCCCTCTCAAGTTACCTGATATTTTTACTTCTCCTCCTGCTATATTTAATCTTCCATTACCTTTAATCTTTAAACTGCGAAGAGAGGCTAAGGATATATTTTGATTGTTGAGATAGTTTTTCCCGAAGGTGATTAATTCTGATACACCGGCTTTGAGTTGAAAGTTTCCTCTGATATTTTCTGCTTGAATATTATTCAGATTGGTATTCTTCAGATTGGGTAAGAGTTGAGATAAGACTATATTTTCTGTTTCCCCTGATAAAGATAAAATTCCGTCTTTGACTATGGCTTCTGTTGATAGTAAACCCCCGGCAAATTCTCCCTTAACATCAGCATTGACGGTTAAACTATCTAAGGTTGTGATAGTGTCTGAGTTAAAAGATTGTTGAGTTAATTGGAATAATTCCGCAGTGGCTAAGTTGATTCTGATTTGACTGGATGTAATTTGAGCAGGAAGGTTATTAATGATATTATTTAAAGGAAGCTGACTAACATCGAGATTAATCTTTGTTTGATTTTCATTGACAACAGAATTAGCCAATACAACTCCATCATCAATTATTAACTGAGTATCAGCATTTATGTTTAAACCAGAAGCAAGGTTATTAAAGTTATTTTGATTAGTCGTTAGTAACTCATCAATATTAGTAGATAACTGAAAATTTCCCCTGACTAATTTGACATTATTAGAGAGAGAAGGAAGCAAGGGATTAAAAGCCACATCATTGCCATTACCAGTTATTTGTAAATCACCATTACTTAATCGAGTATCTAAATTGAGATTACCCTGATTATTTACCACTAACTGAATATTTCCTCTACCATTAATATTATTGGGATTTAGATTAGAGAAGTTGCCCTGCAAATTCACATCTAAATTAACAACATCGAGAGGAAGATTCGTATTTATGGGAGAATTAACGCAAGCTGTAAGATTTTGACATAATTGATTAACAAAAGGAGTGAGATAAAAATTATTCCCCGTGACGTTTACTAACCAATTATCTTTTCTCCAATTACCATTACCATTAATATTTAATTGACTATTATCTGTTATCAAAGCAGTGTTAATTATTTCTACTTGATTGGCATTAACTAACAACTCTCCCTTGACACTAACATTCTCTAAACTATCTCCTTCTATATTGGGAAGAAAAAAAGCTAGTTTCCCTAACGGATTATCTAAATTTCCTGTGAGATTTCCCCTCGCCGATAAATTACCTAAATTAATACCCAATGGGGAGGTATTATATTTTTCAAGAATGGCAGTGGGTAATAAATTAGCAGTGAATTGAAAATTTAAAGGAATTTTGCCGAGAGAAAAAGCCTTTCCCTCAAAAATAGTTGGGCGTAAGTTAATATTTAATGAACCTTGAGAAACTATCTCTCCTCCTGCTTGGGGTTGAATTTTCACTGCATTAACGTTAAGGGTATCTAAATTAGCTGTAAATTCAGTATCAATAGTATCTATGACAACTTTATCCACTAAACCATTTTTTATATTCAAATAACCTTTAACTTGAGGATTGTCAATATCTCCTGTTACTGTGACATTGGTTGCCGTTAAACCATCTAAGACAAGATTTGATTTGATATTTAGGAGAGGAAATAATTTACTTAACTGTAAAGGATTAATACTAGCAGAAAGATTATAACCATTATTTAAATTAACTTCTCCTTGGGCAACGGCTTTAATTTCTTCCCAGTTAAGTCTTGCTTTATCAATAATTAATGTTTGAGAGTCAGTAATGGTTAATTGAGTGTTGGCAGTAAATTCTTTCGCCATCAGAGGTAAATTAACAAACGTCTCCTCCTTACTAATTAGAGAGGGAATAACTTTTCCTCTCACATCTTCTATTTTTACATTGCCTTGAATATCAGAAGCCAAATATTCGGGTAAAGAAGCCGTTTGAGTTTTGAGATTTGCATTGACTCTTCCTTCCTGAAGATTGAGGGGGAGTTGAGGAATTAAACCAGTTACTTCGGGTAGGTAAAGATTGCGAATATTTAACTTATTTTCACTCTGGGTGTTGCTTAATAGAGTCTTACCCTTAATGGTAATTAATCCGCTACTGTTATTAAGAAGAGTCTCTATATTATAGGTAAGGGGTTGAGTTTCTTGATCATAAATTAACTGTAATTTTCCTCTGCTGTCTAACTCCACTGGTTGAGTTTGGGCATTGGGAGTAACTTTTATAACTGTATCTTGTAAACGAAGATTAACTTCGGCGGTAATGGGTAAAGTAGGTAAAAGAAAAGAATTAGGTAAGGGTTTTTCTTCTTCTGAAGGGGGAATTAAAGTATCTAGTTGGGCATAACCTTCCACGTCATCAGCAATAATATGTATGGGCAAACGCTGACGGAAAATTAATGACCATAAATCTAAATCTATTTTAGCGGCAGAAATATTAATAAAACTAGGATCATTAATAGTGGGGGCAATTTTTATATCATTAACAACTAATTGATGGAAAAAAGAAAAGTTATTTATCTCCCCAATATTAACATCTCTAGCTAGTTGTTTTTCTAACTCTGTTTCTAATCTGTCAGGAATAAATTGAGTTAATACCCATTTGCCCCCGAAATAACCTATTACTCCCATGGTGCCAAGAGTCGCTAAAGCAATCATTTGAGTACGGGGTTGTTTAATAACAGAAAAGACTTTCTGAGTAATGGTAGTTGACTCCTGATTTGAGTCTGATTCTGGGGGGCGTTGACTTGTCATTTCCTCACTCTAAGTATGCTCGTTTTTTTTCGCTATAGTCTCGCTACCTTGAGGATAGAAGATTTAATTTTGACTGTCAATTTTTCTGTTTTTTTTCTTGACAATTTTCTTTATTGATGAGAAACTCTAATTATCAAGATCACAATGGGCTATCCTTGAAAATTTTATCAGATAGTACAAATATTCATTGATCAACGAAGTAATGTTCATTAATCAATGAGAAAAAATTATTTGAGAATGAAAAAAAAGTTTTTTAGAGAAATTTAACTGCTTTTAATCCGTAGTAGAGAGTTAAGGCAATAACGGAAAAAGCGATGATAAATCCTGCGTAAGCAACAATTCCAGACATTTATAAAACTCCTATTTGTTATAAGACAATTTGATATTCTATCATAACTAGCAACGGTTAAGGTTCGTTTTTGTTATTGGTTGGGAATATAGTCGCTATATTTATCTTGATCGAAATAGTATAAAGTTCTAATAGGATAGGGAATAGTAATAGAAGCCTTATCAAAGGCTTTTTTAATGGCAATAATAGCTTTTGTTTGAATATACCTAACTGTTTTCTGTTGGGGTAAAGTCCAATAACGCACAACAAAATCAATGGAACTATCACCAAAGTTTACTAAATCAATTTCTGGTGTAGGTTCTTTTAAAACTCCATCAAGACTGGTTATCACATCAAATAGTAAGTTTTGAGCTTGAGCTAAGGAAGTATTATAGTCCACACCCACTCCTAAATCTGTTCTTCTTTTATCGTAACCAGTTCTAACCTGAACGGAATTTGTAAATATAGTGGCATTGGGAATCAATATTTTTTCCCCTTGATAAGTACGGATAGTGGTGGTGCGAATGTCTATATGTTCCACAAAACCTTGATAGTCTTGTACGACAACCTCATCTCCTATCCTAAATGGCTCTTGTAGTAATAATAATATACCTGCTAAAAAGTTTTTGAAAATGTCCTGAAATGCAAAACCAATAGCAACCGAGCCTAATCCTAACGCACCAATTACATTACCTAAACTTAGCCCGGGAAATGACATAATTGCGGCAAGAAAAACACCGACTACCCATGTAGTTATATAAATTGATTTAATAAATAAAATTTGTAAGGATCTACTTTTAATGGTTTTTATTGCTATTTTATTAGCAAAATTTTCTGTCCAATGGGCAATATAGCGGGTAAGAAAAATAACGATTAAGCCACCTATTAACCCCGGTATAATTTTAATAGTATCTGCAATTAAATCGTTGATAGCATCAATAACGGTATTAAGAAATTTATTAATCATGATGATGAATATTTTATTTGCTTTCGTTATATTTTAACGATTATATAATGGTATAATAAGCTGTCATTTTATAAATCATAATACTCATTGATAAATTTAATAGTAAATAGTAGTATTATTCTGAGGAATGACTATTTCATTATTTCCGGGATAAAATCCATTCATATTAGGTGGTTGTTCTAGTTTTTGAGTAAATTCTAATGATTCTACAATTTCTTTTTCTTGGTTAATATTATTAGCTCGATCGCACTTTTCTTCTTCTTTTTTATAGATAATATTTCCAGTAATTAAATTATAATTAAGAGTCTCATAGTAATCACAGAAAGCTCCAAACTCAACTGTTGCTTCAATTAATTTCCAATCGTTTTCAAGATATTTATATTGATGTATATATTGCCATTTATAACGACTGCCTCCAAAATGATAAATTTTTATTGCTCCATTTTCTATATTTATTTCTTGGAAAGGATCTCCCCAAACACCACCGTGTTTACTAGGAAGAACCGCCCCTGTATTCTTCTCCCATAAAGTCCAACTATCTTCCGTCTTTTTAAAAATATGAATTTCCCTTTGAGTCCCAAATTCAGTTTCCTTATTGGTATCATAAACAACAACTTTTTCAGGGATTGAGTCATTATCTAAATCCCCTAATGCTTCTCCAATTTTATTAAAATTATCTGTATCCTGAGCTATAAAATTATTTGAATATAAGGAGAAAGAATAAGCTACATAAATATTATTAATTGTTAAGTTAAATATATTAAATAAAAATATATAAAAGTAAAAAGTAATTTGTTTTTTCATGATTTAATTTATGTTAAATTCAAACTATATTTATAGTAAATATCTAACTAAAATATGGTGATAATTAGTTTTTACATTGCTTGATTGTAAAAGAATTTTTTATTTATATTTTTTCTTTCATTCAATGCTACAATACTTATCTCCATTTTTGTAACAGTCACTACCGAAATAGACTATTCCCAACAATTATAGTTTCTATTTATATTGAGATCACAGTTAAATATAATTCTTCAATGAATGAAACAATATTAGAAATTGATAATTTAAGCGTAAGTTTTGATGGTTTTAAGGCGTTAAATAATCTTAACTTTAAAATGGAGAAGGGAGAATTAAGAGTAATTATAGGACCCAATGGAGCTGGAAAAACCACCTTTCTGGATGTTATTACTGGAAAAACTCAACCAACAGAAGGAAATGTTTATTTCAAGGGAAAAAATCTCAAAAAAATGAGCGAACATCAAATAGCTAGATTCGGTGTTGGTAGGAAATTTCAAACACCTAGAGTCTATCTTAATTTGACGGTAAAAGAAAATTTGGATTTAGTTATTAACAGAAATAAAAATGTCTTTTCCACTCTTTTTCAAAAAGCTAATCAACAAGATAGACATAGTCTCGCTAGTCTATTAGAAACCATCGGTTTGACGGCAAAAGCAAATTTACAAGCCGCTTTACTTTCTCATGGAGAAAAACAACGCCTAGAAATAGGTATGTTAGTCGCTCAATCCCCTGATTTATTATTAGTAGATGAGCCTGTAGCTGGTTTAACTGATGAAGAAACGGAAAATGTGGGTAATTTACTCCTTGCTTTAGCTCAAAGCCATTCTATTATCGTCATAGAACATGACATGGAGTTTGTCCGACAAATTGCCAGACGTGTAACTGTATTGCACCAAGGTACAGTTCTTTGTGAGGGCAACATGAATGAAATTCAAAATAATCCTCGTGTAATTGAAGTTTATTTAGGTGAGGAAACATCCCTTGATAACAATCAAATTTTATGGGCAAGAATTGCGGCAACTATAGGTTGGTCAGATTTTAATTTAACCCCAAAAGAGCAGGATTTAATTATTAATAATTTAAGTCAAAAATTTGCTTCATCTCCCGAAGAGGAAGATATTTTTAGAGAAGAATTAAGAAACTTTTTAGCAGAAAACATCCCCCTTGCTGATTTAATCCCTTTACTAGAAACAGATGAAGAAAAAGAACAGGTTTTAGAATTAAGCTATCAAATTTTACAGGATCATGAGATGAATGAGTTAGAAAATTTAGCTTATCAAGAATTACTAGATTTATTGCAATTACCTTCGGAGAGAGTAGCCACAATTATAAATAATCTAAAAACTAATTCATAAAGAGTAAGGAGCAAAAATAATTAATTTATAATCAATTGAATCATAATCTAAAATAAAAACTATGTTAAATTTATCTAATTTGAATGTTTATTACGGTGAAAGTCATATTTTAAGGAATGTTGATTTAACTATTAATAGCGGAGAAATGGTTTGTCTAATTGGGAGAAATGGGGTAGGGAAAACAACACTATTAAAAACTATTATGGGATTATTACAATCTCGTACTGGAAATTTAATTTTTAAAGAGCAACCTTTACAGAAATTAACTACAGATAAAAGAGCAAAATTAGGGATTGGATATGTGCCTCAAGGGCGAGAAATTATCCCTCGTTTAACGGTGAAAGAAAATTTACTTTTAGGTTTAGAAGCCTTACCCAATAATACCAAAGTTAGAAAAGTTATTCCTGCTGAAATATTTGATTTATTTCCTGTTTTAAAAACAATGCTCAATCGTATGGGAGGAGACTTAAGTGGGGGACAACAACAGCAACTTGCGATCGCACGTGCTTTAATGGGAAGACCCCAATTATTGTTATTAGATGAGCCGACAGAAGGTATTCAACCATCTATTATCTTAGAAATAGAAACAGCAGTGAAAAAAATCATTAAAGAAACTGGTATTTCTGTACTTTTAGTTGAGCAACATTTACATTTTGTTCGTCAAGCAGACCGTTATTATGCTATGCAGAAAGGAGGAATAGTTGCATCAGGTAAAACAAGAGAATTAAGCCAAAGAGTAATCCAAGAATTTTTAGCAGTATAGTTTAACCTCAGTTGGGTTGAAAAATATTAAATGAGGGCAGGTATCAGGTTTAGGGGAGTAATGAGAAGATAGGAGCTTGGGGTGTTAGGGAGAAACCAATTCTTAATTCTTAATGAATAATTCTATTTTCTATCTGCATGGATATAGTCAACAAAATAAAATTGAGGCTCAAACCAAAATTTTAACCAACTGAAAAAACCTACAGAAATTAAACCGGTAATAATTAAATAAATTCCCCAACTAATCCTATAAGTATCAGGTAAAATAGCGGTAATAGATAGTGATAAAATAAAGTAAATAATCGATACTATTTGTAAAATATAGTTAGTTTTTAAAGCATTACGACAACTTTTACAATACTTAGTATGCTGAGAATAGCGATCGAGAATTTGTTGACGATTATCACTTATTTTTAAATTTTCAAAATTAGAAAATCCTACTTTTTCCCAAGGTAATTTTCCCTCACAATAAATATCAAACCAGCGACGAAATTCAATAACTAAACGATCTGCTTTTGTGGGCATTTTATAGGAATTTTTCCAATTTTCTCCTGCTAATTTTTGTTGTAAAAAACGCTCCTGTTGGTGCAATAAAATCATATCGCCATCTAGTACAGCATTTCTAGTTTTTATATGCTCCCACCATCGAGGGGTAATTTTATGAAGACTATAGGCGAAATTACGGGCAAATTGAGCAACAATTCTGCACTTTCCCGGTTCTATGGGAATACAATAGGTTATCAGTCCTAGTTGTTGTCCTTTATCGCCAAAACCAATGGCATACTCTAAACGGGAAGGAGGTTCAAAAGTAATCGTAGTCGTAAATAGACGGCTTACTTTAGCTTCTATTAAATTTACTGAAGATTTGACAATTTCGATCGCAATCGGTTGAGCCTGTTTTCGATTACCTTGTAGTCCGTGATGTGCAAAAGGTACATGACTAGGGTCTGCGACATTTTCAATGAAAGTTTGCCAATCATATTCTAAATCTCTTACCATAGAAGACCACACAAAACCTCGCTCTTTATCTATCTGCGGTGAGAGAGGTAGAGGTTTTTTTTCTGCTAAATCGGGGGTATTGGCATCAGCCCAAACCCAAAGTAAATCATTTTCCTCACGGGTAGGGAAAACTTTAACAGCAAAATTATGTTGATTTTTGACAACTAATTCCTGATTTTCGGCTTGAGGGATACAAGTGCAAATTCCTTTTTCATTAAATTGCCAACCATGATAACTACACATTAAATTTCCTGTTTCCTCATCAATACGTCCTTCACTTAAAGGGGCTAAACGATGGGGGCATAAATCTAAAAATACCTGAAATTTTTTTTGTTTTTCTCCTTTCCAAATAACTAGGCGTTGTCCTAATAAAGTGAAAGATTGAGGTTTATTTATTTCTAAGTCTTCTAACGGAAAAATAGGATACCAATTTTGAAAAAAATTAAATTCTGATGACATTTCTCATATGGGGTTAAAACTTGATTTAATTTATTGTATGTTACTTTATTTTTGATTATGTTAGAAAAGGGAAGATTTTTCTCGATTAAATAACTGTTATCCTGTTAAAAAATTAGAAAAACTGTGCAAAAAATAAAAGATTTAGATTTAGTTGCTTTGTTAAAAGATATTGCCACAACCCATTATGAAACAAGAGAAATAATTAAACGGCGTTGCTTAATCATGGTATAAAATGTACTGAAATTATGCCAAAAATTGAGACATCAAAATATTTATTTTTACTATTGTCTATTACCCATTCCCTACCTAAATGAGGAATTATATCGAAAATCAGCAACGCCAATCAAAGGAATATGTATTGACAAAAAATTAGATGGAGAGACTGCCCCATCTTTAAATTTACGAAAATTTTTGATTTGAGATTATGCAGAAGGTTTTTCCCGATAAGGAGCGCATTCAAAAGGTTGTACGCCAATTTCTGGAGGGGATTCTTCTGGAGGACTAAAAATTCTGGCAAATCCTTCCGTTAAATATTTAGTCATATTTTCTAACATTTTCATGATGTTCATAACCTTATACCTCCCATGCTTCTGAATATTTTATGAGAACGGTTGTGAACTCAAATTTATAGATAACGTTTGAATATTTCTTTATTTATTGTTCTGGGTTTTTAGTTATCTTTTTATCTAAGTCCCTCTACCTTTTATTATTCTATGAAATTAGTATTTTGACATTGATTCTTTATAAAAATTAGTATTTTTTTGCAATACTTTACAGAATAGTTGCGATCGAGCTTATGGATTTTCTTTAAAAGATAATTGATAATTATTGGTAATTTATTTTTAGGTCTAACTATTCTATTTTTTATGGATTTACAATAAATCAGCATTGTCAATAAGCTATAAATATCGCCACAAAATAATTCACAAATAACTATTTTTGATAAAGTATATTATTTTCAAAAGAGTTCAAAAAATATTTAATTTGTAGATGAATAATTAATTCTAATTTCTATATTTCCTTGAATTTTAGAAGACAAAATAAATTTTAACTTCATGATATAAATATCAGTAAAAATACTTATCTAATTTATTCTGATTGATAAATTAAAAAAGCAAAATGAGAATATGTTGAGAATATAGAATTAGTTTTTGTACAATCTTAAATATCACACAACTTAGCAGGTATTATGACACAAAAAATTGCTGTTATTGGGGCAGGAATGGCAGGATTAACAGTGGGTAAAATCCTATCGAAAAAAGGGTTTTCTGTTGATATTTTTGATAAAGGGCGTGGGGTTGGTGGTAGGATGTCTAGCAGAAGAACAGAATGGGGTTATTTAGATCACGGTTGTCAATATTTTACGGTGAAAGATCCTTTGTTTAAAGAGTTTTTGCAAGAATATAATTCTTCAATTACTGTATGGCAAGGGCGTTTTTTTTCTTGGATAGAAGGTCATTTTCAGGAAGTTGCTGAGGAAAAAAGTCGTTATTTGCCTATTACAAGTATGAATACTTTATGTAAACAGATGGCGTTAAACATCAATATTTGTTTACAAACTCGTATTGTTTCTTTACACCAACAGGAAGATAAATGGATTTTAGTTGACGAACAATCAAACTACTATGAAAATTATGATTGGGTAATCATCACTGCACCGCCAATACAAACATGGGATTTAATTAAGACTCATCGCAATATTATAGATTTAGTCTCGACGGAGACGGGGGAGACAGGGATTAGAGGAATCGCATCTATTGAATCAGTGCAAATGTATCCCTGCTATAGTTTAATGTTAGTTATGGCAGAGGAAAAAGATTTTGGTTTTGACGGTTTGCAATTAGAGCATCCGATTTTGGGTTGGATAGGGGTTAATAGTAGTAAACCTGCACGGGGAAAACAACTAAGTTTAATTATTCAATCTAATTTTCATTGGGCAGAAAATTATTTAGCTTCTAATCAAGAAGTATTACAGTCTGATGGAGATAGCCGTAATTTAGTGGCAGAAATATTGAAAAAAGAAGTAGAAAAAGTTTTATCTCACAATTTTGAGGGAATTTTATATGAATCCTTGCATTTATGGCGTTATGCCTTACCAAAGAAACCAAATACTAAAAAATACTATATAGATAAATCTAATCAATTAGCTGTTTGTGGGGATTGGTGTTTTCAGGGTAAAGTTGAATCAGCTTTTTTAAGTGCTTACTTGTTAGCGACAGAGGAATTTTAATTCAATTCAATTCAATTGAGGAATGATAAAAGGGCAAGGGGCAAACCCCTCTATGTCTCCCCTTTTAAGGGGAGAGAGGAAAGAGGCAAGAGGCAAAAGGCAATTAGTGAATAGTTGATAATGAATAGTTGATAGTAAAAAAACTTCTGAAACCTGTCACCTAAAACCTGTAACCTGTAACCTGAAACCTGACACTTCTATTCCTCTAACCAAACCGGTGGTAGTTGGGTAGGACGATTTGGTAATTGCATTAAACCCATTTCTGTAAGGCGAATAACGGTTTTTAACGATTCCACTAAATCAGGATCAAAACGAGTACCACTGTAGCTTTGACACTTTTCTAAGGCAGTAGAAAGACTATAGGCAGGGCGATCGCCTCTTGGTTGAGTTAATTCTTGAAAATAACTAACTAAGCCTAAAATTCGAGCTTCTAGGGGTATCTGTGTGCCTTTTAAACCGTCAGGGCTACCACTGCCATCCCAATATTCTAACTGATGTAATACAATTTCGTTAATTGGTTGTAATTCACTCATAGATGAGAGTAAACGGGAACTAAGAATTGGTCTATCCTTCCAAAATTGTGCTGTTTCGGGATTTTGACTTTTTCGGGCGAATACCTCTTGGGGAGCTTCGGCTAAACCGATACGGAATAATAATCCTGCTAATCTTAACCTTCTCAATCGTAAAGTTGGTAAATCAAGAATTTGTCCAAGGGTTTCTGCAAGGGCTGATACCTGTAAACTGGCACAGGGGTTATAAGGGTCATTTTGATCGACTCTTTGTGCCATGCGTAAAAATGCCTGTAGTTTACTCGCTCCTAAATTGCGATTTAATTTGAGGGCTTGTCCTTCTAAATCCCTTAATTCTCTTGTTTGGCGATTAACAGTGTATAGTTCCTCTTGACTCATTTGCAAGTATGAAACAATGCGATTTACTACCCCTGATAAATCCACTGCACCACTGGCGGGAATATTTTTAAGGTGCGATCGCTCTTGATTCAATTTTTCCGTTAAACTGGGGTTATAATGGGAGGTGCTTTGAGTTAGGATGGTAAAAGCCTTTTCTACTAAGGTGCGATCGAAAGTCCATAAACCATAAAATTTTCTTTCCGTATCTATTTGAGGCTCACTACCTTGATAATATTCTTCAGGGGATAACTCACGACAAAGCACCATGGCCGCATAATCAGGAGCTAAAATAACTAAATTCCACTCTTGTACTAAACAGTCATCCTCTGCAAGATGAATTAAATCCACATTTGCCAATTGACTGGTAGGATGGTCAGCAAAACCACTGTCTGCCACTGCCGCTATGGTAATATGACGGGAATGAATAGCTAAATCTCGATAGCGCTCTGCTTCTTGTAAGTACCATTTCCCTTTCTGGAAGGTTACAAACAATAAGGGTTTATACTTTTCTTCCTCGTAGTGATGTTGTAGAATATGATCCTCTAGGGCATGACAAAGGGCAACTAAAGTATTTTTAAAATAAACACCATAGCTAGAAGGTAGTTTGTCTTCTCCAAGAAGATTCTTTAACTGATTCAATGTAGAATCTACGTGCATGATTTTCTAATAATTGCTTTTTGTATATTCTTGTGAAACTTAAGTTTTATGAAGGTTATATGCTAACACTGGAAATAAAGAATAAAAAGATTAAAGACTCAGAATTTTAGAAATAAGCAGTCTCAATAACTATTAATTATCCAATATACACTACTAAAAGCATCTCTGTTCAACAGAAAAATTATTGCTGTATTTAGGTTTCAGGTTTTATCTTACTTTTTTTATTAATTCTTAAAAATGATTCAAATGCTCAACTGTTGACTGTTGCTTACTACCTCCTGAAAATTTAGATGAGTCCTCGCTTATAAAGTAACAGGGGATTCTACATAAATAGTTGGCTCTTGCATAGTAAAGTTTATACCATAGGTTAACAACTGCGCAGAAATATTTTCGTTCGCTAATTCTAAAAGTCTTTTTCTCAGTTTAATTGAGCTTTCGTTTGAACCCAAAATAAAAAATGTTACCCTTGCTCTTGTTTGGGATTGCTTTTCAGGAATAAAAAGAGCTACTTTTGTACTGTCAGGGTCTATACCGAATAAAGCATTTGTGCATTTTTTGACAATATCTTCTACTAAGGCTTGTTCACTATCTTCGAGAATCCTCGCAAAATCAAGATAAAGTAACACCATGACTTTTTTGCCTCTAGTGATATTTTCAATCTCCACATTTGCCATCATCGAATTAGGCACAATCATTAATGTACCCTTTCCCGGTATTCTAATCTTCGTTGACCTTAATCCGATCGATTCTACCCTACCATATAAACCATTATTGAGACGAATATACTCACCCACAATAAAAGGTCTATCTAAATAAAGAACACAAGTACCTAATAATTGTTCAAGAGTTTTCTGAGCCGCAAATGCGATCGCAATTCCCCCTAACCCCAAACTAGCTAAGAGTCCCACCAAATTTATTTCCAATCTTTTAGCAAAAGCAACTGCCGCCACAAAACCAATAATAACATTAATAACAGTTTCTAAAACCAACAATAACTCATCAACTTCTTTCCCTAATTTTTGAATTAAATCAACACCATAAATTAAAATTATTTGTCGAAATAAACGAGAAGCTAACCATGCCATACTCAAAATTAAACTAAGATCAATTACAAAATTAAGAACTCGATAAAGACCTTGATAATTAATAATAAAATTAAGAGATAATGACCATAAAATTAATGTTCCTGTGAGGCGAAAAATACTTTTTAATGGGTCAATAATTTTCTCATAAAACTGAGTTAAAGGCTGTTTTGATATACGAGAAATTCCTAACATACAAAGATTAGGAGTATATCTTCCAGCGATAAAACTAAGAACTATTAGTAAGAAGAAAAAACCAAATTCTAAAGACAATTTTGTCATCATTGCCTGATTTTCTTCTGTTAGCCACGATTTAATTAAGTTATTAATAAGCTCCATGATAATTAACAATTAATAATGAATGGTGATTAAGGGTTTATACATTCTAATTTTCAAATTATAAATTCCCTGAATTTGATATAAAATTGTAAGTATTTAATATCCTTAAAAAACCTGAAACCTGCTACCTGATGCCTGAAACCTAACCTTATCCGATATTTTTACATTGAACTAAGGTTAAATTCTTAAATTGTGATGGGAGAATCTACATTAATGCTGTCGTCTTCTAAAGTAAAATCAATACCGTATTCTTCTAATTTTTGGCGAATATTTTGATTAGCAATATTCAACAATTGACGGCGTAAATCCATAGAAACTTGTTCTGAGCCTAACAGGAAAAAACTAATTTGTGCCTGACTAAATTCTTTTCTCTCATTCTTATTTACTTGTTTAAATTTGACTTCAGTATTCTTCGGATCAATGCCAAAAATATCTTTAGTGCTATCTAAAATAATCTGTCTAATCAAAGCCATTTCGTCCAGTTCTAAGGTACGATAAAAAGTTAAATAAACAAGAGAAATAACTTTTTTTGCTCCAGTAAAATTTTCAATATTTGTTTGAGTTAAAGAACTATTGGGAATTACCATCAATGTTCCTTTTCCTGATACTCTTATTTTTGTTGACCTCAAGCCGATGGATTCTACCCTACCGAAAGTACCATCAGGCAAACCGATATAATCGTCAAGAACAAAAGGACGGTCTAAATATATTACCACTCCTCCTAGTAATTGTTCAAGGGTTTTTTGTGCCGCAAAAGCAACAGCTAATCCTCCAATTCCTAAACTAGCTAATAAGCCAAATAAATTAATGCTATGTACCTGAGCAAAAATGAATATAATTAGTAAAAATATTATTGCATTAGCTGAATATTTACCAACAATTAAAAATTCACTATTAATCTTTTTTTGACTTTGTAAAGCCGCATCAAGTAAATAATTATCAAATAGAGGCTTAAACCATTTTACCCCTAGCCAAATAGTCAAAATTGAAATAACTAAACTTAAAATAATTTCACCCACTTTCACCGGCGGAGGAAAATTATTAATTAGTAAGGCAATGTCACCCAGAGATAACAACCAAATTATTGTCAAAAAACTCAAATCAGGTTTAATAACTTCCGAATAAAATTTTCTGCTTTGATAAGGAATAAATTGCTCTGTTAAATATACAATTAGCTTCTTAAAATAATTAAAAATTATAATAATGCCTAAAATAATAGTTACAATTATTCCTAGCTTAAAAAAAAGCTCATAATCCAGCGTGATACTCATTATAAAAAAACTCAAATAAACTTACTCTGATTACATCTTTGAATATGGATGATGACTCGATAAATAGTTTACGAGATGACTAAATTTAAGGTTTGATTAAAAAATTTATGATTAATAATCAATAACGAATCCCATATATCAGAAATAGGAATAACTAGATCCTATAACATAAAATAATTAGTTGATAAAATTATTCATCATACTAATTTCAATTAGTTAATAAGTCAACGCAATACTAAATTTAATTAAACAAATGAAAAGAAGAACTTTACTAAGTGCAGGTTTAGGGGCTTTTTGTATAGCAATACCTTCAATTATTGCTTTTATCCTAGGGATGGAAGAAAGTAAAAGTGAAGAAAATAAATCAATCAAGAAATTGAATTTAACTCAAGCTCAATGGAAGAAAAAATTAACTCCTGCCCAATACCATATCCTAAGGGAAGAAGGAACAGAGAAACCTTTTTCTAGTGCTTTGAATAATGAAAAAAGAAAGGGTATTTATACTTGTGCAGGGTGTGATTTGCCCCTTTTCAAATCAGAAATGAAGTATGACAGTGGAACAGGTTGGCCTAGTTTTTATGACACTATTACTCAAGCAGTGGAAACTAAGGCTGATTTTAAATTATTGATTCCCCGCACTGAATATCATTGTGCTAGATGTGGGGGACATCAAGGTCATGTATTTAATGATGGGCCAAAACCCACGGGAAAAAGGTATTGTAATAATGGTTTAGCTTTAAAATTTATTCCCAAAACCTAAAAATGAGCAAAATACTAGCCATTATAATTTCTATATTCTTAATTTTAAGTCCCTCCGCTAATGCCCAAACAGATAAGATACAAACTGCAACATTTGCAGGGGGATGCTTTTGGTGCATGGAACCTCCCTACGACAAAGTAGAAGGAGTAATTTCTACTACCTCTGGTTACACTGGAGGCAATGTGAAAAATCCCACTTACAAACAAGTAAGTCAGGGACAAACGGGTCATGCTGAAGCCGTTCAAGTAAAATATGATAGTAGCAAAGTTAACTACGAAGATCTGTTGGATATTTTCTGGAAAAACATTGACCCTACCGTGAAAAATCGTCAATTTTGTGATGTTGGGAATCAATATCGCAGTGGAATTTTTTACCACAGTGAAGAACAAAAACAACTCGCTTTAGCTAGTAGAGAAAAAGTTGAGAAGCAATTAAATGGGAAAATTTACACCGAAATTACTCCTGTTAAAGATTTTTATCCTGCCGAAGAGTATCATCAAGACTATTACAAGAAAAACCCCTTGTTGTATAAATACTATCGTTTTCGTTGCGGTAGAGATCAGAGGTTAAAAGAACTTTGGGGAAGCTAGTGGCGAAGGAGGGAAGATGGGAGAAACGAGTTTGAAGAGAACCTTCGAGAGCTTGTAGAGGAGTTGGAAGTTATTAATTATCAACTATTTATCTTTGCCCTCCTCCCTTTCGAGGCAGGGTTTTTCATTCTCAAAAATGTCAATTTTTGAAACTAACAAATAGTAACAGATACCTTAAGGGGGGACAATAACTCTAAAAACCTTATAGGTAGCAGGTAGCAGGTGTTAGGTGTTAGGTTTTGTCTCCACTAATATTTATCATTATCTCTATTTACTCAATGGTTCAAATAATAGGCAAAACTATTGGATTATCAACATTTTGAGATAATATGTCTGGCTATTTATTTAGTAAATACAAAATACTGTTCATGTATTTAAAACCTGCAACCTGAAACCTGAAACCTAAAACCTACCCTCACTGCAGTTTCATTGTCTCCCCGTCAGAACAGATACATGAGTTTTTAAGTATTAATTAATCAATTATTAAGAAAAAACGCTCCCCTCTACTGTGGGAGAGGGGTGGGGTGAGGGCAAGATAATTTTGCCCTGACTTTGAAAAAAACCCTGCTTTCGAGGGGGAATAAAGGGGGTTTTGCCCTTTGCCTCTTGCCTTTTGTCCTTTTGAAATTTATTCACTAATTGCTTTTCTATAGTTTTTGATTTATTAAGAAATATTAAATACGAATAAAACTGTCTTAGATAAAGGAATAATAAGAGTTTGGCATTTTTATTGGTAAGACTATTCTGAGAAAAATGTGACAATTTGTTAAAATATTTGCTAGAAATAGAAAAAGTAATTTGGCAAAGATACTTAAATCGTATCGAAAAACGGAGTTACATTAACTCTAACTCATGCTATATTAAGAAAAGTTAATTGCAGATCAGTATTATTGCTGAGTAGCAGTGCCGTCTCCAATAATATAAAGAGAGACAATATAAAAGTAAAACTTGACAAGTTAAAAAAAGAAAGATTATGACCATTGCAGTCGGACGTGTGCCAGAAAGAGGATGGTTTGATGTCCTTGATGACTGGCTCAAAAGAGACCGCTTTGTATTCGTTGGTTGGTCTGGTATCCTTCTTTTCCCTTGTGCTTATTTAGCTTTGGGTGGTTGGTTAACTGGTACAACTTTTGTTACTTCTTGGTACACCCACGGTTTAGCTAGTTCCTATTTAGAGGGTGCTAACTTCTTAACCGTTGCTGTTTCTTCTCCTGCGGATGTTTTTGGACATTCCCTCTTGTTTTTATGGGGTCCTGAAGCTCAAGGAGATTTCACCCGTTGGTGTCAAATCGGCGGTTTATGGCCTTTCGTAGCATTACACGGAGCTTTTGGTTTAATTGGCTTCATGTTACGTCAGTTTGAAATTGCTCGTCTTGTGGGTATTCGTCCTTACAATGCGATCGCATTTTCTGCTCCTATCGCTGTATTTGTAAGCGTATTCTTGATGTATCCTTTAGGACAATCTAGCTGGTTCTTTGCACCTAGCTTCGGTGTTGCGGGTATCTTCCGTTTCATCTTGTTCTTCCAAGGATTCCACAACTGGACTCTCAATCCTTTCCACATGATGGGAGTTGCTGGTGTGTTAGGAGGAGCTTTACTTTGTGCGATTCACGGTGCAACAGTAGAGAACACCTTATTCCAAGACGGCGAACAAGCAAACACTTTCCGTGCTTTTGAACCTACTCAGGCAGAAGAAACCTATTCGATGGTGACAGCTAACCGTTTCTGGTCTCAAATCTTCGGGATTGCTTTCTCTAACAAACGTTGGTTACACTTCTTCATGTTATTTGTTCCTGTAACAGGATTATGGATGAGTGCGATCGGTGTTGTTGGTTTAGGCTTCAACCTCCGTGCTTATGACTTCGTATCTCAGGAGTTAAGAGCGGCAGAAGATCCTGAATTTGAAACTTTCTATACCAAAAATATTTTATTAAACGAAGGGTTGCGCGCATGGATGGCGCCCCAAGATCAACCCCACGAAAAATTTGTATTCCCAGAGGAGGTACTTCCACGTGGTAACGCTCTCTAATCCAATAGGTGGACGTGACCTAGAATCTACCGGTTTTGCATGGTGGTCTGGTAATGCTAGACTTATCAATTTATCTGGTAAATTATTAGGTGCTCACGTTGCTCACGCAGGTTTAATTGTCTTTTGGGCAGGGGCAATGACCTTATTTGAAACTGCTCACTTTATCCCTGAAAAACCCATGTATGAACAGGGATTAATCCTATTACCTCACATTGCTACTTTAGGCTGGGGTGTAGGTCCTGGTGGTGAAGTTGTGGATACTTTCCCCTTCTTCGTCGTTGGTGTACTTCATATCATTTCATCCGCCGTTTTAGGTGTAGGTGGTTTATATCACGCTTTACGTGGTCCTGAAACCTTAGAAGAATATTCTAGTTTCTTTGGCTACGACTGGAAAGATAAAAACCAAATGACCAATATCATCGGTTATCACCTAATCCTTTTAGGGATTGGTGCATTACTGCTCGTATTTAAAGCCATGTTCTTCGGTGGTGTATATGATACTTGGGCACCCGGTGGCGGTGATGTTCGTATTATCACTAATCCTACCTTAAACCCTGCCATCATCTTTGGTTACTTAATCAAAGCTCCTTTCGGTGGCGAAGGTTGGTTCATTAGTGTTAACAACATGGAAGACATCATCGGTGGTCATATCTGGGTTGGCTTAATCTGTATCTCTGGTGGTATCTGGCACATCTTAACTAAGCCTTTTGGTTGGGTACGTCGTGCTTTCATCTGGTCTGGTGAAGCATATCTTTCCTACAGCTTAGGTGCTTTATCCTTAATGGGCTTCATTGCTTCCGTTATGGTTTGGTACAACAACACTGCTTACCCCAGTGAATTCTATGGTCCTACTGGTGCTGAGGCTTCTCAAGCTCAAGCGTTGACCTACTTAATTCGTGACCAAAGATTAGGTGCTAACGTAGGTTCTGCTCAAGGTCCTACTGGTTTAGGTAAATACTTAATGCGCTCCCCTACTGGTGAAATCATCTTCGGTGGTGAAACCATGCGTTTCTGGGACTTCAGAGGTCCTTGGTTAGAGCCTCTTCGTGGTCCTAACGGTTTAGACTTAGACAAAATCAGAAATGATATTCAACCCTGGCAAGTACGTCGTGCGGCTGAATACATGACTCACGCTCCTTTAGGTTCTTTAAACTCTGTAGGTGGCGTTATTACTGACGTTAACTCTTTCAACTATGTATCTCCCCGTGCGTGGTTAGCCACCTCTCACTTTGTGTTAGGTTTCTTCTTCTTAGTTGGTCACTTATGGCACGCTGGAAGAGCAAGAGCTGCTGCTGGTGGTTTTGAAAAAGGTATCGAAAGAGAAACCGAACCCGTATTAGCAATGCCAGATCTCGACTAATTTTAGTTTAATTGAGATTAATTAATAGCCTCTGCCTTCGTGGTGGGGGCTTAATTTTTTTATTACCTTTTGAGAAGAAGTTTGCAGATTGAGTGCTGAAAGATTTTATATAAAACTAAGATAGTCTTATGTTTTTTGATAATAAAGCCTCTATTTACCTTTGTTTATTAGCTTTTATTTTCGGGTTATTATTAACAGGATATTTTAGTTTTTCACAAGGTTTTTATTTAGGTTTATTCTCTTTTATTTTTTTATTTATTACTGGTGTTGTTCTTAAGAATAAAAGATTTTTAATTATTGATTTACGCTATATTTTTATTATATTCTTAGTTTTTATTACAGGTTTTTACTATTATTATTTTCGGCTACCTTCTGTTAGTGATTTAGATATTAGTCATTATATTTCCCATTCTTTTTATAATCGGGTTGCGGTGGAGGGGGTAATTTTAACAACTCCGAGAGTTAATCAAAACCACAAATCAAGGTTTATTTTTCAGGCAAGAGAGTTAGTTAAAGAAAATAACGAAAGGGAAAAAGTCACGGGAAAAATTTATGTTACTTCTCCTTTGTTAGAGGTAAATGGTTTATTTCCTTCTACTGTGGTGATTTTAGAGGGAAATTTATATCAACCATCTCCGCCCTTGAATCCAGATGGTTTTAATTTTGCTGATTATTTACAAAGGCAAGGAGTTTTTTCGGGATTACGGGTAAATTCTGTCAGCGTAATTAAGGAGGGTAATCGCTGGAATGAGTTTTTATTTTGGATACGAAGGCGAATAATACAAACTCATGTTCGTTTTTTAAATATACCATCAGGTAGTTTAGTCAGTTCGATGGTGATGGGAAGTCGTGCTGTGGATTTAGATTGGCAGTTACAAGAGTCTTTTCGTTTAGCCGGTTTAGCCCATGTTTTAGCGGCATCTGGATTTCATGTTTCTTTGTTATTGGGGTTAATTTTAGCTGTTACTCAATCTTTTTCCTCTCGCACTCGTTTTTTGATGGGGGGGCTAACTTTATTCATTTATGCTACTATTACAGGTTTTTATCCCTCCATTCTTCGAGCTTGTTTGATGGGTTTTGCCATTTTGGCGGCGATTATTAATGAGAAAAAAGTGCGAGTTTCTGGTAGTCTTTTGTTAGTAGCGGTAATTTTGTTATTAATTAATCCTCTGTGGATTTTTGACTTAGGCTTTCAACTCAGTTTTTTGGCCACTTTTGGATTAATTGTTAGTTTGCCTACTATTGTTCAAAAATTAGATTGGTTACCTCCAACTTTAGCTAATCTTATTGCTGTGCCTTTGGCGGCAACTCTTTGGACTTTACCACTTCAGTTTTACTATTTTCACCGCTTCCCTCTCTATGGTATTTTGACTAATATTTTGTCAACTCCTCTGGTTATTATTCTTACTTTAGGGGGAATTTTTACTGCTTTTATTGGTGTTTTTTTCCCTCTATTAGGAAGTGCGATCGCATCTATTTTTTATCCTATAATTTGGCTATTAATTAAATTAGTAAAAATCAGTAATCAATTACCTTTAAGCTCGATCGCAGTTGGGCAAATAAATATTTTTACGCTAATTATTATTTATGTCATTTTCTTAGTAATTCTTTATATAAAATCGGTTAATAAATATAAATATTTTCTGATTATTTTTACATTAATCTTGATAATTTTTCCCTTGATTTATCAAAAACTAACCTTGATACAAATAACAGTAATTGATAACTCATATAAACCAACAATAATTATACAGAATAAAAGTAACACTGCTTTAATTAATCTAGGAGATAAAGATAACATTTATTTTACAATACTACCTTTTTTAAGAAGTGAAGGTATTAATTCCGTGGAATTAGTTATCGATAATAAAAATAAAGAATCATTAAATATTTTAACTAAATATTTACCAGTCAAAAACATTAATCAATTCCATCAGAACACAATTAAATCTATTAAAATCAAAGAAATTAATCCTAATTATATTTATTTTACTCTTGAAAATAAGAGCTTTTTAATTATTAAAAAACAAGTAGATAATCTCACAAAATATAATAACTTTGATTATATAATTGTCATGGCAAACAATATTAATTATGATTTCCTAGAAAATATCAACTTTCATTCAATACTTTCAAAAAATACAGAATTAAAAACAAATTTAGAAAATACAAAAGTATCACTCATAAATAATAATTTTATTCAATGGCAACTCACAAAAAATGATCGAAGTTAGATGAGTTAATTTCCTTTTGATTTGCCATCATGCCAGATAAGAAAAAAAGAGAAATAACTTGTTATCAATAAAATGCTTGATAAATATTGGTAAAAAGTTGACAATCTACAAGCAAAAACAAGTAATGTCAACTAAAAGTTAACACTGGTCTAAGATATTTAGTAAGCAAAGATGCACTTAACTTACATTTTTCTTAATTCTTGAAAATAACTCAAACACCTACCTATTACCCATTCCCGATTTCTTACTTTTCCTCTTGAAGAAATAAATCTATGATTTTAGGCTTCATTACCTTACCCATAGCATTACGGGGAAAATCATCAACCATCAACATTTTAGAGGGAATCTTATAGACAGCTAATTTTTCTTTTGCCCATTGTCTTAAATTATCCAAGGTTAACTTATCGTCTTTGATAGCAATAATAGCCACACAAACCCTTTCTCCCCAATGCTCATCTTTTACCCCTACTACTGCACAATCTTTTATTTCTGGGTGAGTGCGTAAAACCTCCTCGATTTCTAATGCAGATACCTTGTATCCTCCTGTTTTGATAATATCTACTGACAATCTGCCTAAAATACGATAGTTTTTATTTTCTATAATGCCTAAGTCACCAGTGCAAAACCAACCATCTTTAAATGCTTTTTCGGTTGCTTCTGGTTTTTGCCAATATTCCAGAAAAACGTTGTTTCCTTTTATTTGAATTTCTCCTGCCGTGTTTTCTTTTAGGATATTTCCCTGCTCATCCACTAATCTTACTGTTACTCCGGGTAAAGGTTTGCCCACATAACCTGCAAAACGTTTTCCCTCTAAAGGATTTGATAAAGCCATCCCGATTTCTGTCATTCCATAGCGCTCTAGTAAGAAATGACCACTTATTTCCTGCCACTGTTGTAATACTTTAACAGGTAGAGCCGCCGAGCCTGAAACCATTAAACGCATTTTTCTACATCCTGCGGACATTTGTTCTCTTAAGATGCGATCGCATCTTTGCCAATAGTTGATTAATTTGACATAGATGGTTGGCACTGCCATATAAATGGTTAATTTACCCTCAATAATTTTATTCCAGACGCTTTCGGGGTCAAATTTGGGCAATAAGTGACATTTAGCTCCACTATATAAAGCACAAGTTAAAACATTAATAATTCCATGAATATGATGTAATGGTAAAGTATGTAAGATACTATCAGATTCTTGCCATCCCCATGCCTTCACAAGACTTTGAACTTGAGAAAGTATATTTTTGTGAGTAATAACAACTCCTTTGGGTTTTCCTGTTGTACCGCTAGTATAAAGAATTAAAGCCCTTCTGCTAATCTCAATTTGGGGTAAAGTAACCAGAGTGTCAACCGAAGCAATTTCTTTTGTGGAGACAAAACGACAATTATTATTTTCTGCTAGACACTTCGCTATATTTTCAAAATTAGGATGAGCAATAATGATAGAAACTTGTGCATCTTGAATTACATATTCTAACTCTGGCAAAGGGTGAGAAATACATAAAGGGACAGATATACCCCCTGCTCTCCAAATTCCCCATTGTGTCGCCACGTGATTAAATTCAGAAGGTATTAAATAAGCAATTCTTTCCTCTTTTAAGTCCTGTTTTTCTGTTAACAATAAACTAGCTATTTGATGGGAAGTAAATAATAAATCACTGTAAGTAAATTCCTTTTCTTGATCAATGATAGCGATTCTATCTAAATATTTTTCAGCTTCCTTAACTAAGGGAATATTCATAATTTTTTTAATTTTTAATATTAACGTTAGTTAGAGTTAAAGTAGTTGAGTTTTTTACAGTAGTTATGATGATTTAATAGAAAATAAAAACTTCAAATTATTATCACAACAGCAATAGACTAAAACGAAGATTTATCTTTTACTATTTAATAATTCCTTGTTGACTACCTTAACCAATAATTTATAAGACGAGAAGTCAGAGAGCCATGTTTTTTTCTTAGCAGATATTCTTATATCAAGCTGACGTTAAATCAGTGTATAACATCAGTTAATAAGTTTAAATTCCTTTAAAGCTGGTAAAAAATTGCGATTTTCATGACCAGATTTACTCAATTTAATTAAGACAAATCTTTGCAAATCATCTAAATTTTGCCATTGTGATAATGTTAACTGAAAGTTAAATTCTTCTGCTTTTTTACTAACTTGTTCTGGTATTTCTTCTATATTTGACCATTGAGGGTTAGATTCTATTTCTAAATTTTTTGCATACTCTCCAGTTTTTTCTCTAACTAATTCTTGCAGATAATTAGCATATTCTTTGATTTCTTGAGTAGTTTTGCAGGGCTTGTGTACTAAAAAATCTTTTTCTTCCTTATTAAATTCATGCCAGTGATTAAGTTTTAATTTGACTCCGCAGGTATCTAATTTATATCTAACTATCATCGGAATACATCTTAGGGAGTTAACAAAATCTTGTTCAAATTTAAAAAAAATGGTCATTTTAATAATTTAATGCTAGAGTTTGACAAAATATGAAAATTTTAGTTTTAGTCTTTATTTTTTTTACCAAATTGAGGTAATTGTATAAACCCTCTTTTTTTCTGTTTCTTTTCTTGATTACGTCCCTTATTATCTTCTGTTTTCTCTTTATTGTTATTACTATCTTGATTTTTTAGTGGTAAATTGAGAGAAGTATTTTGCTTAACTTCTGTATTCTCTTGGGAGAAAGAAGGGGTATTTAATATTTTTTCTATGGGGCGGTTTTTTTCATCAATTGTTGAGGGTGTGGAATTTTCATTTTCTCCTTTATTCTCAAATTGATTGGAGGATACATGATTTGTTATGGGAGATAAATCATTATTAGATAAAGGGTTAATATTTAAACTATTATTATCTGCTGAAGAAGCACCAATTACTTGATCTAAGGCTGTTTTATACTGAATATTATATCTCTGTTGCCTTTGTAGTCTAATTTTTAATTCTTTATTTTCTTTTTCTACTTGTTTAAGTTGATGTTGTTGGTCATTATAATTATCTTGAAGTAAGGAGCATTCTCTTTCTAAACGGGCTGTTTGTTGTTGAATTTTTTCTAGTTGTTCGGTTAAAGTTTCAATAATTTCTTTCTGATTTTCTATTTGTTGATTTTTTTCAACTATTTGTTTTTTCAAGTTTTCAACTTGTTTTTGTTGATTTTCTCCTAAATTAGAATAATCTTGATTTTTGATTACTTGAATTTTTATTTGTTGTTTTTGTTCTTCTATAATATTTTCTAAATCATTAATTTTTGCTTTTAATTTTTCATTTTGATTTCTTATTTTAGACGCGATCGCATACCAGTTAACATCATTGATTAGCGGTTTAGATGATGAGGAAGAATTGGTCATGGGTATTAGTGTTGATTTGATAATAAAAGTTTCAGGAAGTAAAAGATTCTATCTTATTTTCTTTTTAGATTAGCATAGCAACAAAATTTTCAATATAAATTGTTTATTATTTTTTTACACAACTCAAATATAATGATTATGGTTACAAAAAAATCCCCCTAAAAAGAGGGATAAATTTAATTAACTAATAACTGTTTGTTTAGTGTTAGATTATCGATTTGCGTCTAATCTTTCCTCTAATTTAGCAATATCGAGCAATGTTTTTAATAATGAATCGGGATTTAAACTCATAGAGTCAATGCCTAATTCTACTAAGAAACGGGCAAATTCAGGATAATCACTGGGGGCTTGTCCACAAATACCGATTTTGCGATTATTGCGTTTCGCTTTTTCAATTACCATGCGTACCATATCCTTAACTGCGTCGTTGCGTTCATCGAAGATATGTGCTACTAATGAAGAATCTCGATCGAGTCCTAATGTTAACTGTGTTAGGTCATTTGAACCAATAGAGAAACCATCAAAGATTTCGCTATATTGATCCGCTAAAATGACGTTACTAGGAATTTCACACATTACATAGACTTGTAAGCCATTTTCACCCCGTTTTAAACCATGTTTTTCCATCTCTGCTAATACTCGGCGACCTTCGTAGGGAGTACGACAGAAAGGAATCATCGGAATTACGTTTGTTAAACCCATGTCATCACGGACACGTTTAAGAGCTTTACATTCTAAACCGTAGGCTTCACGGTATTTTTCATCGTAGTAACGAGACGCACCACGCCAACCAATCATCGGGTTTTCTTCTTTGGGTTCAAAGTCAGCACCGCCTAACAAGTTAGCATACTCATTGGACTTGAAGTCTGACATCCTTACTACCACTGGATTGGGATAGAAAGCGGCTGCGATCGTACCTACACCTTGAGCAACTTTATCAACGAAGAAATCAGCTTTGTTTTCGTAACCCAAAGTTAACTCGGCAATCTCTTTCTTGACAGATTCATCGGTTAGTTCATCATATTTCATTAACGCTAGAGGATGCGCTTTGATATGATTAGCGATAATGAACTCTAAACGGGCTAAACCAACGCCATCGCAAGGAATAGAAGCTAATTTGAAGGCTTCTTCAGGATTCCCCACATTCATCAAAATTTTTGTGCGAGTTTTGGGTAAATTGTCTAAAGGAGTTTCAATAATATCAAAGGGTACTAAACCTTCATACACTCGTCCTTCTTCTCCTTCGGAACAAGATACAGTAATTTCTTGCCCTGTTTTGAGGATACCTGTGGCATTACCACAACCAACGATGGCTGGAATACCCATTTCACGGGCGATAATTGCGGCGTGACAGTTACAAACTACGATGGGAGTATATTTACTGGTGAATACTAAATAGTTATGGTGATCGGCTACGGTAATATTATAAACGTCCGCAGGTTGAGGTTCACTAACTTTAATTATCCGTTGCATTCTGACATCACTATCTAACAATGATTCATAGCCACCAGTTTCACGGAGTTGTTTTTCAGAAATGAGCAGATTTTTGTCTTTACGGAGTTTTAGTTGTCCTGTAACATCATCTGATAATAGTTGAGAGGCACTGAAAAAGCGAGTTTGAACTTGACGAGGGGTAATATCTCCTTTGACTCGTTGGGTATATTGTAAAATTTCCTCTAGTTTTTCCACGATTTGAACATTATGAATGTTTCGATTTCGGGTAACTTGAGGTACAGTGTTAATTTTTAAACAAGCAATGATTACCGCTTGAAGTAAGTTTTCTTCGGAGATATAAATATTGATGCGGTTTTTGTGATAGCATCCATCACCGTCAATAACTCCTGCGAGGAAATTATAGGCAAATTCGGTGCTATTGGTTAATAGTTGTTGGGTGATATTGGCTTCTTGGGCTTGTATATTCAGCGCGATCGCTTTAGAATGTAAACGATAGGCTGTAGCTTGTCCTGTTACTTTTTCTCCTCGAATATAACCCGATGATTCTGCTTTGAGATAAGGGGTAAAGGATTTACCGTAAACTGACGTCATCTTTTCATTCATGGTGGCAATGAAGGCTTCTTTTTCGGGAGTTTCTTTTTGGATAAATTGGACTTCTCCTCGATTACCCCGTAGATATACTCCACCATCGGTAATAATGCCACCAAGTAAGTAAGCTAAATCAAGGTCTTCACCCTCGTTATTAATGGGTAAAGTGGGAATACTTTGAGATACTAACACCATTTCTTTTTGGCTTAACATCTCTTGAACTTCAGTTTTCACATATTCCCCTTGACGAAGGTTTACCATTTTATGATCGGGGGTGACACTGAGAATATTGTCTAAAACTCGTCCTGTTTGAGATACACTGACTGTCATAAGGTGCGATCGCCGTTTCATCACATCTAGTATGGGTTTCCATTCCATTTTCTGAGTTTCGGGATTAAAGGCAATAGTGGATAAACCTTGATAACCTTGATCATAAATTTGTTGTAACGTCATGAAGCCTTGATTGGTGAGGATTTTTGTATTGCCATCAAAACAAGTTCTTCCCCCCTGATTAGTAACGATCGCGCTTGCTTTTTTCATAATTGGTTCCCAATCTGGATCGGTTTTGTTCGTTACAAGCACTTCACCAGCTTTAAATTCCCCAATTTTATGGACATCAAGGATAACACGAGCTTTGCCCTGTCCGATCATTTCTCCCACTGCACGACCATTTACAAGAATATTACTTGTGCCTTTGAGTTTATAGTCACGGAGGATACTGCCAGATTTTTGCGATTGTACCGTTTCAGGACGGGCTTGAACGATAAATAATTCACCAGTTTGACCATCTTTAGCCCATTCTATGTCCATAGGGCTATATTGTCCCCGCTTTTCACTGTAATGGTCTTCAATAATACACGCCCATTTTGCCAACAGTAAAGCCTCATCGTCAGTGATAGCATATTGTAACCTTTCAGATTCAGACACAGGAACGTTTTTCACCTGTTTTCCTCCGCCTAAATCATAGACCATTTTGATCTCTTTTGTGCCGAGGCGTTTATTCAAAATCGGTTTGTAGCCTTCTTTCAAAGTGGGTTTAAAGACGAAAAATTCATCAGGATTAACAGCACCTTGTACCACGTTTTCCCCCAAACCATAAGCCGCAGTCACGAAAGCCGCATCCTTAAAACCTGTTTCTGTGTCGATACTGAACATTACCCCTGAAGAAGCAAGGTCCGATCGCACCATTTTTTGCACACCCACAGATAAGGCAACCTCAAAGTGATCAAAATTTTTCACGGTACGATAAGAGATAGCGCGATCGGTGAAAATGGAAGCAAAACACTTGTGACAGGCTTCTAAAACATTTTTTACCCCGTGAACGTTTAAATAAGTCTCCTGTTGTCCCGCAAAACTAGCATCAGGTAAATCTTCCGCCGTTGCCGAGGATCTGACTGCTACATCTGTATCATAAGCACAATTTCGCATTCGCATTATTTCTTCTTCATCCTCGGTGGTACAAAGACTAGGATCAGCACCATACCGTTGACATAGTTTAAAATAAGCATCAGAAATGGCTAACTCTAATTCTTTGGGGAAAGGAGTATTTAATACTAATGCCCTAGCCTGACGACCAACAGCTTGTAAATTGGGCAAATCTTCCACATCTAAATTAGCGAATACACGGCGTAATTGGGTTTCTAAACCTGCTTTTTTGATAAAGTAGCGATAAGCATAAGCAGTAGTAGCAAAGCCTGTAGGGACATTTACACCTTTTGCACTCAATTGCTGGATCATTTCTCCCAAAGAAGCGTTTTTCCCTCCCACTAGAGGCACATCTTCAATACCTACCTCTTCAAACCAGAGTACAAACTTATCTTGTTTTGGGGAGGATACAATTCTTTCTGGGGCAGAGTGTACCATAATAAAATCTCTCCTTTACTACAGTGGAGTAATTTAATAAAATTTTGAGCAGAACCCCTGTTAATTTTTCTTCAATAATTTCGATCTAAAAACTCAATCTTTTTAAGATTTTCTTAATGATCTTCCTATTAATTTAAAGCAAATTTTAACAAAAGTTCCCCTCATGACAGAATTTTTACTTAAGGAAAATATAGAATAAACCAAATATCACAATAAAGCTAAAGCGAAATTATATGGGACATAGAATCTATCTAAAATATTTTCCTCGCAATTAATTAAACTGTTTAATTTAGTTTTTTTTATCTAAATCTAATTTTATTAAAACAGATATAATATCTATATTTTTATTTTTGAGAAAAAACTTAATTATTTGTTGCAAAGATTAAAACAATGAATATCAACTATTTAGAAGTTATTGTTGGGAATCAAAATCCTTTTCAAACAAAGGTTTTAAGCATAATAAAATCAGAAAAAAGGGCTCTATCACTTCTCGTCGTGTAAATTATTAGTGTTTGGTAGGCAAGAGGCAAGAGGCAAGAGGCAAGAGGCAAGAGGCAATAGGGGACTATTAAATAATAATTTATAAACTTTTAGTTTTTGTTTTACTATAAACACTATTCAATAAAGGTTATGGAAGTCCTGTTTCTCTTAATTTAACCTGAGTTTTGGATAAGCTGAAAGCATCCCAACTCGTAGTCAGAAAACCTTATAGCTTCTTCTTAAAAATAACGATAAAATTGCCTTAAACCGAACTGACTTAAACAAGGGGCTTAAGCCCCTTGCTAAAAACCCCTACCACCTGCAACCTGCAACCTGACACCTGACACCTAACCTTATCGGATATTCTTAAACCGAACTGAGGTTAATTTATCATAACCACACTCTGAAGAACCAAAATAAGTGTGAAAAACAGATAATTGGTTACAAATAAATAGGCAATACCTACAAGTTGCAATCTGAAACCTATCTAAATTTGATATTTTTGCAAAAAACCGAGATACTTACTTTCAATCAAAAATCATTGTTATATAATTAAGAAGTAAAGTTGTAAAAAAAAAAAATACTAATATGCCACCGTTTCTAATAACTTTAATTATCACCGCAATTTCCATGATGATAACAGCTTATATCATCCCCGGTATTGTGATTAGTAATATTACTGCTGCTCTTCTAGCCGCTTTAGTTTTTGGTATAGTTAATGCGATTGTTAAACCGATTTTAATTCTCTTTACTTTACCTGTAACGATTTTAACTTTAGGTTTATTCCTATTCGTGATTAATGCTATCTGTTTTTATTTAGCGGCTTATTTCACCCCCGGCTTGACTATTAATAATTTTGTTGATGCTCTATTAGGTTCAATTGTACTTTCTTTAATTTCTAGTTTCTTAAATAATCAGTTTTAGAAGGGTATCGTTTTAGGAGTTAGGATAAGAGTTGTAACTCAAAAGGTTATAGTTTAGTCGGTGTTGATGAATTAAGCTATGGCTTTTAGTTTCAATCGGGAATGGGGAATGAGGAATAGGTATTCTTGCAGTGATAATCAAGGAATGGCTAGGGACTCCATTGGGGTTTAAATCCTGAAATTGGTAATTCTTCCAATTTTGCTTGAGGAGATTCAGAGGTAGGAAGAGTTAGCAACCAAAGACGACTACCGACAATTAGTTCTGCTGAATTAGTTAATAAGTCTTCGTTTGTCGGTAAATTTTTGAGGGCTTTTTTTGGCAAATCATTTTCCGTGATTAGTTGATCAAATAAAATACCTAATCCATCGGGTGCTACACTAATTTTTATGTCTTGATATTTGGGCAAAGCTACGAGGGGAATTATTTTTCCTGATTGAATGTCAATGGCCACGAAATAGGGTTTTTCAATTAATTCTGTTTCTGTTTGCATTAATTCTGTTAAAAGGCAAAAAAGTTGATTCCCATTATCGTTAAATTTACAATCAATAATTGAGCCTTTGATGTTAATTAACTCTTTCTCTACTCCTTGGTTATTGACGTAAAACAAAGAGCGAGTATAACGTAACTCTGAATTATCTTTATTGAAGTTAATCATCGCCGCACTACTACCATCATTGCTGAAGGTTAAAACTTGTCCATATTTGGGAAGAAAATTAATTATTTTTTCTTGGTTTTCGCTTTCTATGGGTAAAATGGCAATACCTTCTCCTTGCGCGATCGCAATTCCTTTTCCGTCAGGTGTGATGGTAAAATCTCCTCCTTCTGTATCGAGTTTTTCTGGTACTTTATTTGGTGCAATTTTCCACAGTGCAAAATCTAAAGGGTCATTATGCTTTATTCGCTGAACAATTATGATTTCTTGATTTTCTCCTGCTAAATCAAATTGATTATTTTGATATTCTTTTCCGTTTAATATTAGTTTTAATTCTCCGGGGATTTTGGGAGTTAAATCATTAGATAAACCTGTGGTTACTTCATAAATATCTACTTGCTTAAAATCAGCATTATCATTATCTTCATTGACTGCTGAAAAAATAATTTTTTCACTATTTTTGGTAAATTTAAAATCAACAACTGTTAGGTTTTCAGGAGTGAGTATTGTTTTATTTTGTTTAGTGGAATTATTCAGAATTAATCTTCCACTTTCTTCTCCTTGACTGCCAATATAAGCGAAAGCCCTATCTCTACTCTGAAATTCTGCAATAAAAGGCTCTATTTCTGCTCCTAATTCTTCTTTTCCTCTAAATTTTTCTTGAGCTTTTTGTAAAGATAAACGATAATTTCTTCCATAGGGAATAACTCTCTCTAAAGTATAAACTAAACGTTTTCCTGACCAACTTATTTTTCCTTCTAGGGATGGCTCTATCCTTAAATTTGCTTCAACACTTTCATGGGACATAGGACGATCAAAAACTAGATAAAATGCTTTATCTATTGAACCTATTTTCTTATCTTGCCAACTAAATTCTTTAACTTCAGGATTATTATTAAATAAACATTTTCCCTCATAACAAAATTTAGTACTGCTAATTAAAAGCACAATGATAAAACTAAATATTGCTATCAGAAAAAAGCAAATTTTATCAATAGGTTCTCGGAGGTTATTAGTACTAATCATGAAGTTTTATTTTAACTTTTTAATAATATATTTTGTCTAGTATAATGGTCAAAAAAGTTGACGTTTTCTAGTTGAATCCCTAAGTTTATTTTCTCGCCAAAAGTAATCAAGTCATGATTAAATAGTTTGATTTGTAGGTTTTGTTCTGGATTATTTTCCGCATTGACTGTTAAGATGGTTTCATGACCCAAGGCTTCTACTAAGTTAACAATAACGGGAATACTAGCAGAAGATTCTTCCGTTACATAAAATAATTCTGGTCTAATTCCTAACCAAATTTTTTCATAATTATAATCTTTCAATATTTCTTGCCATTGGGATGTTAAAGGAATTTTGGTTTGACCATAAATCAACAAGTCTGGTTTTTGATAGTTAACTTCTAATAAATTCATGGCTGGACTACCAATAAATTGAGCGACAAATGTGTTGGCAGGATGCTGATAAATTTCTAAAGGTGTGGCTATTTGTTGGATTTCTCCTTGATTCATCACGGCAATGCGATCGCCCATTGTCATTGCTTCTGTCTGATCATGAGTTACATAAATGGTAGTAACTTGTAATTGTTTTTGTAGCTTAACAATTTGCATTCGGGTTTCTGTTCTCAATTTAGCGTCAAGATTAGATAAGGGTTCATCCATTAAAAATACTTGTGGATTTCGTGCGATCGCTCTTCCTAGGGCTACCCTTTGTTTTTGCCCTCCTGACAACTGTTTCGGTAATCTGAATAAAAGATGATCTATTTGTAACATTTCTGCTACGGTCTTAACTTGTGCTTGAATTTTCTTTTCTGTACTATTGACATACCGTAAAGAAGGAGGTAAAAAACCCGTTAAAGATGAGAGCAGTGTTTCTATGGGGGAGTTAGAGGGATAGTCATTATTTTTCATACGCCGTAAACCAAAGGCGATATTATCATAAACGCTCAGATGAGGATATAAAGCATAATTTTGAAAGACCATTGCTATATCTCTAGCTTTGGGGGGCAATTCGTTAACGATGCGATCGCCAATATAAATTTTTCCCCCTGAAATTTCCTCTAAACCAGCAATCAAACGTAGTAAAGTACTTTTGCCACATCCTGAAGGACCAACCAAAACCATAAACTCTCCTTCTTGAATTTGGAGATTAATTCCCTTCAAAACAGCATTAGTAATGATTTGCGACTCATCTACTTCCTTCGCCGAATTGTAAGTTTTATATAGATTCTCAATAGTAACCCGTGACAAACTCTTTACTCAATGTTTTAGCTAATGTATTCAAGGTCAGATTATAGCATTTAGCTTCAAGGTCATTCATGTTTTCCTATGGACAAGTTTCAAGGCTAGAAGTTTTAACAACTACATTCTTATATCCAGAAGTTTCCATTAATTGGCTAATAACCACGATCGCTCTTTCGTTGGCTTGTTCTAATATATTCTCATCACAGGCAGTCTGTTTAATTTTATTTAAAGTTTGTTTTTGTGCCTCACTTTGTAACTGAGGGGCGTTATCTGGACCTAAATTGAGGAAACCTCGATCATAATCATATACCTGAGATTTAGTAACATCAATTTTACTGTCAAGAATTTCTGGGGCTGGTAATTCAATAGTTATAGTATCTTGATTGATACTCACATCCTCAGAGGTAATTTTACTTAAATCTAATCCTGCTTTTACTTCTCCTCTGGCAATATAAAGTAAACTGGTTTCACCGATTACCCATTCCCCTAATTTTCGTTGAGAAGAAATAGGTGCGATCGCATCCATAACAAAAACTGTAGTTGTTAACTCACTAACCCCTTGAATTTGTTGAATTAGTATATGAGGGTCTTTTATGGTAGGTGATGTAACCTGATAGTTAAACATACCCGTAAAATTACGCCATAAATTACGAGTAGTCTGCCACGCAGAAAAAGTACCGACAGCGATAAAAATAGTTAAACTACCCTTAATGAGAATAGGAGTGGCTTTGAGAAAACGGGCATTAATAAAATTATTCATATTGTGATTTTATATTCAGTCAAGGAATAAAAGATAGTAGTGAAGGTAAGGAAAAGGGAAGAGTAATTTTTAAAATACTCAAATTTAGAACCTTGTCAAGTATATCCTAGAGAAAAATTATAGTTAAAAGGATAATAATTTTATTTTAGGAAAAGCCTATATTGTCAGAAAAGTATCTACGTCGATTTTAGCTTGTTTTAAAATATTTCTTAGTGTACCTTCTTTAATTTCTCGATGATGGGGAATAGTTGTTTTAGCTTTAGTTTTGGGATTAAACCAAATTTCATGATCTTCTTTCGCCATAGGATAAAATTCAAAGCCTAATTTATTTAGTTTTTGAGTAATTTTTTGATAGAAAAAATCAAATAATCTACCTATTAAACCTCCATAAATAGAGGATATTCAAATTCATTAGGAATGTCTTTGATAATATTTTTATTATTGTTGTTTTGTTCAAATTCTAATAAAATTTTAGCCACATCTTGAGCAATTTCTAGCACTTGTTCAATGGTTTCTCCCTCTGCCACTAAGCCTTCTAAATCATCACTAGTAGCAACGAAATAGGTTATATTATCTTCTTTAAACATCTCTATTTTTAATCTAATTAATGTTTTCATAATTTTCTAATTTTTTCAACAACTCATAGTTCATCATGACTCTTAATTTTGCTATTCTCACTTTTCACAAATTTTCTTTTCTCTTTTCCCGAGCTTTACCAGTAAACTTATTCATCAAACTAGCTTACAATATTTGAGAGATTTACCAACGACCATTAAAATAAAATCTTGCTGATTAGTAAAAGGGCATACAGCATAACTGTCCCTTCTAGGAAGATATTTATATAATAAATTTTTATGATAACAGAAAAAATATTTGGCACGAAAAAACCCGTTATTGGTGTTGTTCATTTATTACCCTTGCCCACTTCTGCCCGTTGGGGCGGTAACTTAAAAGCAGTGATGGAAAGGGCAGAACAAGAAGCCACTGCTTTAGCCGCAGGAGGGGTGGACGGTATTATTATTGAAAATTTTTTTGATGCCCCTTTTACTAAGGATAAAGTTGATCCTGCTGTAGTCAGTGCCATGACACTGATTGTCGATCGCATCATGAGTTTAGTAATGTTACCCATCGGTTTAAATGTTCTCAGAAATGATGCTCAGAGTGGGATGGCGATCGCATCTTGTGTGGGAGCTCAATTTATACGAGTCAATGTCTATACAGGGGTAATGGCAACAGATCAGGGGGTAATAGAAGGAAAAGCCCACGAAATCCAACGTTATCGCCGAGAATTAGGGCAAGATATAGCCATTTTTGCTGATGTCTTAGTAAAACACGCTCGTCCTCTTGGCACACCAAATTTAACCAGTGCCGTCACCGATACCATTCACCGAGGATTAGCAGATGGAATTATCTTATCAGGTTGGTCAACAGGATTACCCCCCAGTTTAGAAGATTTAGAGTTAGCCAAGTCCGCTTCTCAAGATACCCCTGTTTTTATCGGTAGCGGTGCTAATTGGGAGAATATTGGGCAGTTAATGACATTCGCAGATGGTGTTATCGTTGCTAGTTCCCTCAAACGTCATGGTAACATTCACGAAACTATAGACCCTAGTAGAGTATCTCAGTTTGTCGAAGCCGCTAGTACTCCCATGGTTATTCCTCAGAAAAAAGAAACTACAGAAAAGGTCAAAAACTAAATTGTTATACTCGGTAAGTGAAGAAAAGCTCAAGGGGCAAAGGGCAATTAGTGAATAGTGAATAGTTGATAGTTGATAATTACTCATTACTAATTACTCATTACTCCCCTAAACCTGAAACCTGAAACCTGAAACCTGAAACCTATTTTATAACTCCGAACCTTGAACTCAGATCATAATTAAACTAAAAAATATAATTACTTATTATGCTTCGTCGTCGAAATCAAACTTGGATACAAAAAAAATCTCGTCTTATCATTGGTGCGATCGCCATTGTGGGCTTAATTTTAACCCTCTATCTCACCATCACCAAATTGGCAGGAGGAGAAGTTGCTTGTACAACAGAAGTAGCAAATACTGCGGCAGGTTGCAGTAGTGTTTTAGATAGTGCCTATGCTTATCCTTTCGATCCCCAAGGTAAAACAGGTCCACCATTGAGTCTATTTGGCTCATTAGCCTATCTAGTTATGGCAATTTTTGCCCTTTCACCGTTATTCATTAATCCTGAAAAAAGTAAACAGCTTAGACTTAGTTTAGAAAAATGGACATGGTGGGGGATGCTAGTGGGTAGCTTTGCCATGGCAACTTTTAGTGCCTATCTAATGTATGTATTAGCCTTTGAATTGCAAACAGTTTGTTACTATTGCATCGGTTCTGCTTTATTTTCTTTAAGTTTATTAACTTTGACAATTATTGGAAACGATTGGGAAGACATGGGACAAATTATTTTTACAGGAGTTGCGATCGCACTTATCACCCTAGTAAGTACCGTGGGAGTATATGCCAATGTGAATGCTGACGTTGCCACCAATCAACCAGCCACGGAAATATCTCAAAATGGAAAAATTATCATTACTAGACCCACCGTTGAAGCAAAACCGCCCATTGGTTGGGAAATCACCACCACATCAGGAGAGTCAGAAATTGCCCTTGCTAAACACTTAGCCCAATCTGATGCCGTTATGTACTCTGCTTATTGGTGTCCTCACTGCTACGACCAAAAACAGCTATTTGGGCAAGAAGCCTTTAATAACCATCTCAAAAAAATAGAATGCGCTCCTGATGGCTTAAAAGGAGAACCACAAAAATGCGTTGACGCAAACATTAGAGCTTTTCCCACATGGATTATTCAAGGTCAAGTATATGAAGGGGTACAATCCTTAGAAAAATTAGCAGAATTAACAGGTTATACGGGAGAACAAAACTTTAAATATACTCTCAGATAAACTTTAACTTAGGTTGATGTAAGAGCCGTTAGCAGTTAGCAATTAGCGATGAAAAAGGGCAAAGGTGAAAAAAGTGAATAGTGTTGGGGTGAATAGTTGATAATTAGAAACTCCGTTCACGACTGAAAGGAGTGTACGAGCGAAGTGAACTCTCCGAACCCCTACTTGCCCCTATCTCCTCATCCCCCTAATATCCTGACACTGGCAACCTGAAACCTGAAACCTCTTTCCGATAAGTCCTAACTTAAAAGAATTTCAAAATCTCTTTATAGAGTAAAATTAATTTAGTAGTTAAACACAATACTAGAAACTATTATTGATATTCATTAACTGATATTTTCCAAGTAAGGTGTTTGAAAAATAAACTCAAGAAATTCAACACATTCTCAAGTATATTTCTCCCTATGAATAATATCCTCACCACCACAATCTTAATTGTCGAAGATGAATTAATTGCCGCCGAGAGTCTAGCTCTGGATTTGAAGAAATTAGGCTACCATATCAGTGCGGTGGTTAATAGTGGTGAAAAAGCCATTTCTCAGGTAGAAAAATCCCCTCCTGATTTAATTTTGATGGATATTATGTTAAAGGGGAAAATGGACGGTATTAGTGCGGCACAGCAGATTTATCATCAGTGGAAAATTCCGATTATTTATTTAAGTGCCTATGCTGACACAGATACTCTACAAAGAGCAAAAGCAACTCCCGTTTATGGTTATTTAGTAAAGCCTTACAAAATTGCCGACATTAGCACTACTATTAGCATGGCATTGGCTAAATATAGGGAAGATAAGCATACAGAAGAAGAATTGTGTGCCGAAAAAAAAATTAATGAATTGAAAAGTCGGGCTCTTGCCACGGCATCCCATGATTTGCGTACACCCTTAACTAACATTCTCGGCTATACTGAGTTAATTCGAGATTATGGCGATCGCATCTCCCCCGATAAAAAAGAAAGATATTTTAACTTTATTAAGTCTGCGGTGGGTAAAATGAAAGACTCTCTTGAGGACTTATTGCTAATTAGTCGGGCAGAAGAAGGCAAAGTAACCCTTTACCCGCAAAACTTTAACCTTGTGGAATATCTGGAAATATTGGTAGAAGAATATAAAAACCTCTCTGATGAACACCAAATCAAACTATGCACCAATGATAATCAATATGATGTTTGTTTAGACCAAAAAATACTTAATCACATCTTACACAATCTTTTGTCTAACGCTATTAAATATTCCCCCCAAGGAGGAGAAGTCCGTTTAAAGTTAGATAAGAATGAAGAAGAAATTATTTTAGAAATTGAAGATGACGGAATTGGCATTCCCGAAGACTATCAAGACAAATTATTTCACCTGTTCGAGAGAGGCAATAATGTTGGTAACATTAAAGGTAATGGCTTAGGATTATCTATTGTTAAAAAAGCTGTTGAGTTATGTCAAGGCAATATCTTCGTGGAAAGCGAAGAAAACAAAGGCAGTAAGTTCACTGTAGTTCTGCCAAGAGTGTCTTTGTGAACTACCTCACTAAGACAAAAAACCCATCATGTGGGTTTATCCGCTTGTATTAAGTTAATCAACGGAGAGAGAGGGATTCGAACCCTCGATGGAGCTTATGACCCCATAACTTCTTAGCAGGAAGCCGCTTTCAACCGCTCAGCCATCTCTCCTAGACGGCACCTACAGATTATAGCAAAAAACTTCTAGCTTTGACAAGGAAAAATTCAAGATAACCTGAGTTCAAGGTGCGGAGTTAGGAGTTAAGAGTAATAGACATCTCCAACAATTCCTAAAAATCGGATTACAACCCTTATTCTGTCGTTGTAAAATGATAGTTTCTGGAGATGTCTAATGAGAATTGCTATATGATCACAAAATGCGATCGAAATCTACCTCCATCTTATTTAAGGGCTTAAGAGTATCTTGATTAACAGATTCGAGCCTTCCTTCTTCCAAGCGCCAACAGTTATCAGCAATATCAATTAAATCACTAGCATCATGGGTTACAATCAAAAGCGTCCAATGCTTTTTTAAACGAGATAATAGAGTTACTAATTGTCTTTTCATCAACCAATCTAGCCCTGCAGTGGGTTCATCCAGCAATAAAATGTTAGGTTGTCTAATTAACTGTACCGCTAAAGATAATCTTCTTTGTTGTCCTCCACTTAAGGCATGAGGGGGAGTATCATAATTGATTTGCTCTAATCCCACTTCTGTAAGAGTTTCTTTGATACGAGTGGCACTCAATTCAGGATGACCTAATCTTAACTCCTCAAGAACCGTCGCACCACAGAAATGTCTTTCGGGAAACTGAAAAACAATACCACTCAACTGTTGTAAATCCTCAGAAGTTAATTCTTGGGTACGCCATAAAATTTGCCCACTGGTTTTTTCCGCCAATCCAGCTAAAATTTCTAGTAAGGTTGTTTTTCCTGAACCACTAACCCCAATGATTAACCCCAATTTTTGAGGAGGAAGGGTAATATTTATATCTTGAATTATGGGATGGGGAATAGCGGCAGGATGATAGGAAACGTTTTTTAAATAAAGCATATTAGGGGGTTCGGAGAGTTCGCTACGCTCGTACACTCCTTTCAGTCGTGAACGGAGTTCAGAGTTTTGGGGGCTTGGGGGATTGGGGGGATTAGGGGGAAACAAGTAATGAGTTAGGAGTTAGGGGTTTTATAAAAGTAGGGGAGTGGGGAGTAGGGAGTAGGGAGAATTAAAAATTCGGAAATTTTCTAACATCTAACACCTGAAACCTGAAACCTGAAACCTGTCACCTTTTAATTATCAACTATTCACTATTCACTAATTGCCTTGTCTTAATTACTTATGATGCCCCTCTGCGATCGCACGACTGCAACACCAATCAGTGGGTAAAGTGGAAGGCCAACCCATTTCAATGGCTTCCTTACAAATAGTCATAACTGTTAACTGACAATCTATTAACTGAAACTCCTCCTTCTGACATTGTTTAAGACTATGTTTTAAAATGGAGTCATCTTGAAATTCGATAGTTTTATTACACTGAATACAAACAATGTGATGATGGTGGTGGGGATAAGGATGATTTAATTCATAGTGTTTATGACCCTCGGCTAGTTCTAATTCTCTTAAAACTCTCATTTTTGTCATCAACTTTACACTGCGGTAAATAGTTGATAGACTAATGTTCTCCCCCGACTCTGTAAGCATTTGATGTAATTCTTCGGCACTGAGATGATTCCCTTGAGGCAAGTTCTGAAATACTTCAAGGATTTTTTCTCTTTGAGGTGTCATGCGCCAACCTCTGGAGTTAAGTTTTTTCTTGATGGAAGCCGTAATATCTGGGGACATAACTAACTTGAATCGTGACGATGGTTTTGTTATATGATACTTTTCTTTGGGGCTTATTTGCAACTATTCAGAACTAATTGAGAATAAACTTCTGGTTTTAACCATGAAAAGAAGTTCTATGATTTATAATTATTTACATAACTTAATAAAAGATTAAGATATTAGCAATTATGACCACCATTAATCCGATTCATAACGTAGAAGCGATCGCAGGTAATTATTGGCGGTGGCGTGGACAAGATATATATTATGTGCAAGGGGGAGAAAATAACGAAAAACCCCCTTTATTATTAGTACATGGTTTCGGTGCATCAACGGATCACTGGCGTAAAAACATTTATCAGTTAAAAAAAGATTTTCAGGTATGGGCGATCGACCTTTTGGGTTTTGGTAGATCTGGTAAACCTGCTTGGGAATATAGTGGTTTACTATGGCAGGAACAATTAAACGATTTTGTCTCAGAAGTCATTAAAAAGCCAACGGTGATTGCCGGAAATTCCCTCGGAGGTTATGCCTGTTTGTGTGTAGCGGCAAATTCCCCTGAAAATATTGCAGGAGTAATACTTTTAAATAGTGCTGGTCCTTTTTCCGATACCATCAAAAAGAGTCCGAATTTAACACAAAAAATTAGTAGTTGGGTACTAAAACAGCCTTTAATTACTTATTTCCTGTTTCAAAGACTGCGCAATAAGAAAAATATCCGCAAAACTTTAGAGAAAGTCTATTTTGATACCACTGCCATCACCGATCAACTAATAGAAGATATTTATCGCCCTTCTTGTGATGAGGGAGCATTACAGGTATTTGCTTCGGTTTTTCGTAGTCCTCAAGGAGAAAAAGTCGATCGCCTCTTAGAAAAAATGCAGTGTCCATTACTCAATATTTGGGGGGATAAAGACCCTTGGATGCGTGTATCCGAAAGAAGCGGAAAATTTATACAACATTATGATAACCTTACACAAATTCATCTCAATGCGGGTCATTGTCCCCATGATGAAGTACCAGAAGAAGTTAATTCTTTGATCACTTCATGGGTTAATGAAACGGTTTTACCTGAGTTCAAGATAAAATTGTCAGTTAAGGTAGGCAACGGATAACAGGCAACAGGCAAAAGTGCTTTTAACTGAGATCTTGCACCTGAGTAATAAATCTTTGGTTAAGGCAGGGAAAAGGGAAGAGGGAAAAGTGATAATAATTGACTTTAAAGCTATTGAAATTGATTTTTTGTCTATCACTAATTAGTGTTAATGTATTAGAGCAAGATCTGAGTTTAAATTAGTTTTAAACAAATCTTCTGACGTTGTTGAATTAAGCGATGGTTTTTAGTTTAGATCAGGAATGGAAACTCTTTCAATCAGCAATGGTAATAATATTTTGACTGCTAGATACTTGGAACAATTAAACAATGCTTTATATCAACATTCAGCAACCCCTAGAACTCTAAAAACCAAAACTCTTCTTTTAATTCCCTTGCCATCAGATTTTGTACAGCTTCTTGAGGGGTGATTTTTCCCTTCAGCAATAGATAAACTTGGTAGGAAATTGGTACGGGAATTTTTTGTTGGTGGGCTAATTTAATCAATACTGTGGCGGTGTTGACTCCTTCGGCTGTGCCCTCTAAATCCTCGATAATTTCCTCAAGGGATTTTCCTTGGGCTAAACCGGCTCCTACTTGGTAATTTCGGGATAAAGGGCTATCACAGGTGGCGAGTAAATCTCCTAAACCAGATAAACCAAAAAAGGTTTCCACCGATGCCCCTAAATGAGTTCCTACCCTAATCATTTCTGGTAATGCCCTAGTTAATAAAGCGGCTTTGGCATTAGTACCCAATTCTAAACCATCACAAACTCCCGATGCGATCGCCATCACATTTTTTAATGTTCCCCCTAATTCTGTACCAATGGGGTCATTATTGACGTAAACTCGAAAAATATCTGATGCGAACATAGCTTGAACTAACTCAGCAGATTCTATACTGGTACTAGATACTACTGTAGCCGCCGGTAAGCCTCTTTTAATTTCTTTTGATAAATTAGGACCACATAAAACAATTATAGGATGATCAGGAAAAGCCTCTTGTAGAATTTGGGAAGGAGTTTTCGTTGTCTCAAAATCTAACCCTTTTGTTGCCGTCACAATCAAAGCATTATCCTTCATCTTAATTTGCTTTAACTGTTCTATTATTGGTCTGACACCCTTCATCGAGACTGCTGAAATAATAATATCTGTGTCCACAATCACTGATTCTAATGATTGAGATGATTTACGACTCCAGATAGTGTAACTATGATTTGCCCTATCTAATAAATATGCTAGGGTTGTACCCCATGCACCAGAACCTATAATGGTAATTTTAGGATGTTGAGTCATTGTTTGAGCCTGATTTTATCGCTAAATGTTCTGTTATTTTACTGCAGTTTTCACAAGTTTTCCCGTCCTTAAAATCCCCTTTAGATTCGATGAAAGCACCTTTACCTCAGTTTTGCTTAAGAATATTGGATAAGAGTAGGTGTCAGGTATTCGGGGTTCAGAGTTAGGAGTTAGTTAGGGGCGAATAGCTGCCCGTACAGGAGTTATAAGTTATTAATTATCAACTATTTACCTTTGCTCTCCCCCCTCTCGAGGAAGGATAAAGGGGGGTTTGCCCTTTTTACCATCACTCATCGATAATTATCTCGAACTCAGGTTTGATTAAAATTAAGGGGTTTTCAGGCTAGGTTTTTATCATTGATTAGACAAATCCGCCAAGGCGAATACCAACACCGAAAACCACGAATAACACAGCTAAGGTAGTAACACCGACAATATGGTAAGCCAGTTGATTTAGGGTTTCTTTACTCAAATTGGGAATGATGAAAAATCGGGCATGAATGGCTAAAGCAAGGGTTAACAGTAATATCCCTAATTTGAACATAATATAACGAGATAAAAAGTTATCTAAATTCCATAACCCTTGAAATTGAGGGAAATAAATCCACGTTAAGCCTAATCCCGTCAATATTTGTGTGGCTAGGGAGATTAATCCCAGAGTCTCAAAGTTTTGCTCAAAATTTTCGATTAATTCTGGCTCTGATTTTTTGAGAGCTTTTGGTAATACCATTATGGCTAAGATTAAATGCCCTCCTGTCCATATAGTAGCACTTAGGGTATGTAGTAAAACTAAGATTTTAAATATCATTGCTCTTAATATATAAATATTTATTCATAATATGTTAACTATCATGCTTATCAGCATTTCTAGGTATGTTAGCTAAAGTTTATTCCTTCCAGATATTCGATCGAGGCTTTTGGTATAATTTAATACAGAAAAACAAAGAGGTATGAAGAATGGATTGGAAAACATGGGAAGAAGAAGAAGCTAAAGTTTATCAACCCGGCACACCAGTTCAATTAAAACGGGAGGGAGGTAAAATTTACTATGTCGAAGAATATGATGCGATGCTTGTGCCTCCCATTTGGTTGGAAGATTATCCCAAGCCTTGCTATCCTGAAGAATTAAGAGTTGTATCTAATTTATTTTGTGTTTTGCCTCAACTTTGCCTGTTGCCTCAAAAAACATTACAAGTAGCTTAAAATAAAAATAATTGTGTTAATATCAGCAAATTTGTTATGTCTATACTGGAATTAAAATCTAGTTTTGTTAATCTTAGTGAACATATAGAATACCCTTCTGAGGGTATTTTAAGTAAAGTTTTACTTAAGGATAAAAACTGTCAATATACCTTATTTTGTTTGGCAAAAAATACTGAAATTTCTGAACATACCTCCAGTCGTAATGCGACGGTTCATGTCATTGAAGGAGAAGGAGTCTTAATCTTAGAAGGAGAAAAAATTATTTTAACAAAAGGGGTTTTTGTTGTAATGCCAAGTAATGCACCCCATGCTTTACAAGCCACTGAGAATCTTTGTTTTCTGTTAACTCTTTCTGCTACCGATAATTCTGATTAATTTACGAGTAAATTTGTTAACAAAGAAAGAAGAAATTTTTTTATCATTAAAAATGAAAATCAAAAACAGTTTCTTGTTTAAAAACAATATTGATTCAAAAAATTTTTAGGTGTCATAATCGGAATTTTTTAATATTAAATGGTTCTTCAGAGTGTGGTTATGATAAATTAATAAAAAATAACTTCCATAACCTTTATTGAATAGTGTTTATAGTAAAATAAAAATTAAAAGTTTATAAATTATTATTTAATAATCCCCTATTGCCTATTGCCTATTGCCTTTCAGCCTACCCTAACTAATAATTTACACAACGAGAAGTGATAGAGCCTATTAAATTAATTTGATATTCAATTAATATGAGTAAATATTGATCTCCTGCGACAATTACATCTACATTAGAGGCGATTACGAAGTTCAGAAATATTAAGCTCATTATAGGATAACCTCCGTTCGGTTTAAGAATATCCGATAAGGTTAGGTGTCAGGTTGCAGGTGGTAGGGGTGAATATATTAGACATCTCCAACAATTCTCAAAATAAGGGAACCAAGCCCTAACTACGAGCCTATATTAATATTTTCTACCAGATGTCTATTTAACGTCAGTTCAGATTAAGGCAACTTTATCGTTTTTTCTAAGAAGCTATAAGGTTTTCTGACTACGAGAAAATAATGCTTTCAGCTTATCCAAAACTCAGGTTAGGATAAATAGCGTGAAACATTTTTTATAAGGTGGGCTATACCCACCCTACAGATTATGATTTAGAGGTGATGATAGGAATATCATCGGGTTGAGCTTGGGTGGGTTGTTGGAAAATACCATAGATAGCACGAACTACAGACACGACTAATACGATCGCACCAATGGCAAAGACCATATCACCGGGAATACGTAACCATACAGTCCATTGCATCCATGCAGAACCGATAACCTCCGCACTTCTGGCGTACCATGTACCATGATTAACAGACTGTACCAACTGATAGAAACCGTTAGGAATTAACCCCATTACCATCATTAGCACTAACCCTATATTTATCCACCAAAAAGAGAAGTTAAAACCTTTTTCATCCCATGCCTCATCAGGGGTAATCTCCCTTAAAGCAAACAACATAAGTGCGATCGCCAATGAGCCATAAACACCGTATAAAGCAGAGTGGGCGTGAATGGGAGTGGTATTTAAACCTTGAGAGTAGTAAAGCACAATGGGAGGATTAATTAAGAAACCGAATACCCCAGCACCTACTAAATTCCAAAAACAGGTAGCAATGAAGAATTTTAGGGGTAAACGATAGAATCCCTCTGCTTCTTTGGATAATCGCATGGATTTTAATACCTCAAAACCAATCAAAGTTAAAGGCACGACTTCTAAAGCAGAAGCCACCGCCCCCATGGCAGTAATAAATACGGGTGTACCAGAAAAATAAAGGTGATGCAATGTGCCAATTACCCCACTACCCAGATAAAGAATTGTGGTTAAATAGGTGGCACGCAGGGCGGATGAGCGTTTCAAAAACCCTAATTCACTACATAGATATGCGATCGCAACTGTGGCAAATACTTCAAAAAAGCCCTCTACCCAAAGATGCACTACCCACCAACGCCAATATTCAGCGATACTAACGGGGGTGTGATTGGTGTACATTAAACCGGAGGCATAGAATAGAGGAATAGTAATGGCACTATAAAGGAAAAAATGATTTAAGCCCGTTTTGCTTCCTTCCCCTTTCAAAGCAGGTTTTAAAGCACGATACATCAAGAATAACCAAAAAACCATGCCACCGATGAGCAGTAATTGCCATAACCGCCCTAATTCTACATATTCATAGCCTTGATGTCCAAACCAAAAGCTATTATCTCCCCCTAAAATACCTTGCACACTAGCCCAAGCACCCACCAAAGAGCCTACTACCACAACGGTTAAAGCCACTAATAAGGTACTATTACCCCACACTTGGAATTTAGGTTCATGTTTACCGAAACGGGGAGCAAAATACAACCCTGCCGCTAACCAACAAGTAGCAATCCAAAAAACGGCTAATTGTAAATGCCATGTACGAGATGCCGCATAGGGTAAATAATCTTGAATTGGCACACCGTAAAAACCTTCCCCCTCAACTGCATAGTGTGCCGTTACCATGCCCATTAAAATCTGAACACAGAATAAAGCCATCGCTACACCAAAGAAAAGGGTAGTTGCTTTTTGGCTAGGGGTAGCAATACGAATGCTAGGGCGACTCTCAACGACTTGGATTTCGTCTGCGTCTTCTTGAGTGAGATAAATGAAGATAAAACCTGCAATTCCTGCAATTAAGACAATAACAGAGACTATTGACCAAATTACAAACTGCCCGGGTGCATTATTACCGATTAAATCATCATGGGGAAAATTAGCAGTGTAGGAAAAAGGAGCATTAGGGCGATTAGCAGAGGCTGACCAAGCAGTCCAAGTTAAAAACGCCGTTACATCGTGAATTTCGCTCTCATCTTTAAACCATCCCCTCGGAATCGAATGAATTGCCGAACCATTACTTAACAATTCGTGGTAGTCAACAAAAACCTGTTCTAATCCTTTCGTTTGAGCAGGAGAGAGAGTTAAAGTGTCCACATCTTCTGCATAACGATTGATTTTGAACTCTTGTTGTACTCTAGCTTGCAAAGTTGCTCTTTCCACATCGGAGAGGGCTTCTAAATCCTCTTGAGAGAAAGTTCGATCGTTGTTGTATAATACTCCAGCAGTGGCTAAACCCCAACGATGTAAGACATCTGCTGTCCAATCGGGGGCAAGATAGCTACCATGACCCCAGATACTACCAATATGTTGTCCACCTCTACCTAAATAGGTGATTTGTCCATGTTCGATTTGATCGTGGGTTAAAATGATTTCTTGTTGAGATGATACTATTTTATCGGGAATGGGGGGAGCATTTTTATAAATTACTGCCCCTGCGGATAGTAAGACTGTAAACGTCACCACACAGATAAAGACTAACCAAGCAGGTAATCCCCATCGTTTATATTGTGGTTGGACTTTTGCCCCTAAGTTGATTGTTGAATCTGCCATATATTTTCTTGATCTATAATCGTCAATTATGCAGAAAAGACATTAAAGAAAAAATAATAAATTACACTTTGTTATTGATTTTTTTTGTGTTGCCTTTCTATTTTGATCCTATTGACTAATTATTCGATTGAGTGTTAAGAAAACCTTAATTTATGCAGTTTCAGCAATTATTTTATGAAAGAAATAAATGTTATTTTTCTTAAAGAAAGATTACCTTATATTAATTAATTTTTGTTAATTATATGAACTTAAAAAATTAAATTTTATCACAAAAGCTGTTTTTTTGCAATTATTGCATAAGATACCTTTTCGTTTAATGTTATTGCTGAAGTAACGAAGCAATCTAATGATACTATGGATAGCTAAGTCAAAAATGTTGCCATGTCTAAACTACTCATCACTCAATATCATAACGAAGTTGAAAAAATAAAACGTTATGGTGGTAGTAAGAATGAATCTATCATTAGAGTTGCCTTTCAAAATTTACTCAACAACTACTGTCAAACTCGCAATTTTTTATTAATACCTGAATTGCCTTACAAAAATCAGAGAATTATTCCCGATGGTACGATAAAAGACGCTTTACAATTAGATTGGGGATACTGGGAAAGCAAAGACGAAAATGACGATTTAGACTTAGAAATAGAGAAAAAATTTGCTAAAGGCTATCCTAACGATAATATTTTATTTGAAGATTCACACACCGCTATATTAATTCAAAGTGGTGCTGAAAAAATGCGAATTTCCATGCAAGATGTTGACGCATTAGACAAGATTTTAAAAGAATTTATTGATTATCAACGCCCAGAAGTAGCGGAATTTTATCAGGCAATCACTAAGTTTAAAGAAGACTTACCCACTTTAATTAACACCCTCAGAGAAAACATTGATTTAGCTTCGAAAAATAATCAGAAATTTATCGCTAAAAGAGACACTTTTTTTAATCTTTGTCAAAATTCTATTAATCCGAATATTACCATTGAAGATGTTAGGGAAATGATGATTCAACATATCTTAACAGAAGACATCTTTTTAACCATTTTTGATGAGGCACAATTTCACAGAGATAATAATATTGCTAGAGAATTAACCGACTTAATTGATAGTTTTTTAAAGGGAGGAGAAAGGAAGAAATTATTAAGCAGTATTCAGCATTATTATAAGGCAATAAAAAGTAAAGCTAGTCAAATAAATAATCACCACGAAAAGCAGAAATTTTTAAAAGCAATTTACGAGAATTTTTATAAGGCTTATAATCCTTTATCTGCTGATAGATTAGGTATTGTTTATACTCCTAATGAGATAGTAAGATTTATGATTGAAAGCACTGATTTTCTACTTCATAAACATTTTCATAAATTACTCATTGACAAGGATGTCGAAATATTAGATCCTGCTACTGGCACTGGTACTTTTATTACTGAATTAATCGAATATTTACCCATCAATTCCCAAAATTATGACGCATTAAGATATAAATATCAGCATGAAATTCACTGTAATGAAGTGGCGATTTTACCTTACTATATCGCTAACTTAAATATTGAATATACCTATCAACAAAAAACGGGAGAATATCAGGAGTTTAATAATATCTGTTTTGTGGATACTTTAGATCATACCAGCTTTGAAGGGAAGCAAATGGATTTGTTTGCGATGTCGTTGGAAAATACAGCAAGAATTAAGCGTCAAAATGATAAGAAAATCTCCGTAATTATCGGAAATCCTCCCTATAATGCCAAGCAAGAAAATTTTAATGATAATAATGCTAATCGTAGTTATAAAAGTATAGATGATAGAATTAAAGCTACTTATATTAAGGAAGGTAAGGCACAAAATCAAATCGTTTTATATGATATGTATGTGCGGTTTATTCGATGGGCAAGTGATAGATTAAATGATAACGGTATTATTGCTTTTATTACGAATAATTCTTTTATTGACGGTTTAACCTTTGATGGTTTTAGAAAAGTTTTAAGGGAAGAATTTAGTCACATTTATATTATTGATTTAGGAGGGAATATTCGACAGGGAGATAAAACAGGAAACGTATTTAATATTATGATTGGGGTTGCCATTACTTTTTTAGTGAGAAAAGATAAAAACGTAGGGGTTGAATACCATTCAACCCACACAAAAACGAATAATTGTGAAATTTATTATTATAAATCTGTTGAAAATTCAGTATTAGATAAGTTAGACTTTATTGGTAAAAATAAGTTAAAAGACATTAATTTTACTCATATTATCCCTAAAAATAATCACTGGATTAATCAATGTGATAATGATTTTGATGATTTGTTACCTTTAATTGATAAAGAGGTGAAAAGCGGCAAATCGGAAGAAGCTATTTGTAAGTTGTTTTCTTCAGGAATAAAAACTCAAAGAGATGAATGGGTTTATGATTTTAATAGAGATAATTTAGAAGAAAAAGTAAGGTTTTTAGTTAATATTTATCAGGAAATTTTAAAGGATGATAATTTTAAAGATAAAAATAGCATTAAATGGGATGCAGAATTAAGTAGTTATTTATCCAGAAAAATTGAAAAAGAGTTTAATCATGAACAAATTTTATTAAGTTTATATCGTCCATTTACCAAACAATATTTATATCTGGATAAGCATTTTAATGGAAGGACTTATCAATGGTTTAATATTTATAATCAAGAGGATAAAGATAATAAATATATTAATTTTTTGGTAGGTAAAAGATTACCATTTTCAACAATTATTAGTGATACGATTACAGATTTAGGATTATTTGTTACTGATCCGATTCAATGTTTGCCATTATATACTTATGATAAAGAGGGAAAAAAAGAGGAAAATATTACGGATTGGGCGTTAGAGTTATTTCGTGAGCATTATAGTAGTCATGGGGTAACAAGGGGCTTAAGCCCCTTGCCTGAGTCAGAAGAAAGCCCATTGCCTCAAAGTAGCCCATTGCCTCAAAATAGCCCATTGCCCGATAATCCCTCACTGTCTGAGCATTGGTGGCTTGTTACATTTGTTACTCATAACTCCCGTGTATCGGAAAGAATGATTACTTATGGAGTAAAAAAAGGAGAGCCATTAATTTTTAATGAAGAAAATAGAATTTTTATTGCAGAAAAAATATTAGAATCTGTGAAAAATTATAATCTTAATGTTATTACTTTTAATGTTTTACCTGATCATGTTCATTTAATTATTGGTGCTAATACTGAAAAAGAATTATCTGAGAATATCAGAAAAATTAAAGGTTTTACTTCTTTTCAATTTCAAAGATTTAATCATTGGGAAAAAGGACAAAAAATTTGGGCTCAAAAATTTCATAGAGAAGTGATTGAAGAAGAATCACATTTATTAAATGCGATCGAATATATTGAGAATAATCATTTAAAACATAGTGAAAATTGGGGAGAAGAAATCATAGCTACTTGGGAAAATCATCTTAAAATTATTGTTGAAGAAACCAAGAAATTAACAAGGGGCTTAAGCCCCTTGCCTAAGTCAGAAGAAAGCCCCTTGCCTAAGTCAGAAGAAAGCCCCTTGCCTAAGTCAGAAGAAAGCCCCTTGCCTAAGTCAGAAGAAAGCCCCTTGCCTAAGTCAGAAGAAAGCCCCTTGCTTCACAATAGTAGTCAAAAATTAATCACCAAAGAGGATATTTTTTATTATGTTTATGCTGTTTTACATAATCCGAAATATCGAGAAAAGTATGAGTTAAATTTGAAAAGAGAGTTTCCTCGAATACCTTTTTATGATGATTTTTGGCAATGGGTAAATTGGGGTAAAAAGTTAATGGATTTGCACTTAAATTATGAAAAAATAGAGCCTTATAATTTAAAAAGAATTGATGTTGCCCTCAGCCGTAACTCTTCTCCTAAAAAGCGAGGGGAAATAAAAGCTAAGTTAAAAGCGGATAAAGTTAAACATCAAATTATTATTGATGAGATGACAATTTTAACAGAGATTCCGCCTATAGCTTGGGAATATAAGTTAGGTAATCGTAGTGCTTTGGAGTGGATTTTAGATCAATATAAGGAGAAAAAACCAAGGGATAAAACCATTGCAGAAAGGTTTAATAATTATCGTTTTGCTGAGTATAAAGAGAAGGTAATTGATTTGTTAATGAGGGTAACAACTGTTAGTGTAGAAACGATGAAAATAATTAATGAAATTGACTCAAAAAACTTTTAGGTGTCATAATCGAAATTTCTTGATATGTAACTAAAGTGAGTAAATCTTGATCTCCAGTGATTATTACGTCTGCATTAGAAGCGATCACGAAGTGGCGCTGCGCGATCGCAGTTGCTAAATACATTGATTTATAAGTACTTTTCCCCTGAATCGGCGACTTTTAACAGGGTTTTTTCAAAGTCAGGGCAAAATTATCTTGCCCTCACCCCCAACCCCTCTCCCACAGTAGAGGGGAGCGTTTTTTCTTAATAATTGATTAATTAATACTTAAAAACTCCTGTATCTGTCACTATTTGTTAGTTTCAAAAATTGACATTTTTGAGAATGAAAAAACCCCGGACTTTTAACCCCATAATAATCTCACAACTCAAATAGGACGAATTTTGGTTAAGATCAATATTTATTGAGTATTTATTAATTAATAGTTATATTATAATTTTCATGTCTAATCAGGAAGCAATTAAGTTACCCCGCACCAGCGAATCAGAAGAATTAAAAAAAATCCGTCATACCACCTCTCACGTTATGGCTATGGCGGTACAAAAATTATATCCTAATGCTCAAGTTACCATCGGTCCTTGGACGGAAACTGGTTTTTATTACGATTTTGATTTACCTGAACCTTTAGCAGAAAAGGATCTCAAGGCAATTAAGAAGGAGATGATAAAAATTATTAACAAGAAATTGCCTGTTATTCGTGAGGTTGTCACCAGAGAAGAAGCCCAAAAGAGAATTAAAGATATTAACGAACCCTATAAATTAGAGATTTTGGATAGTATCAAAGAAGACCCCATTACTATTTATCATTTGGGGGATCAATGGTGGGATTTATGCGCAGGACCTCATGTGGAAACTACCGCCGAGCTTAATCCAAAAGCGATCGAACTCGAAACTGTGGCGGGGGCATATTGGCGTGGAGATGCAAATAATAAGCAGTTACAGAGGGTTTATGGTACGGCATGGGAAACCCCTGAACAATTAGCAGAATACAAACGCCGTAAGGAAGAAGCCTTAAAACGGGATCACCGTAAGTTAGGTAAAGAGTTGGGATTGTTCATTTTTAGCGATCCAGTGGGACCCGGATTACCTTTGTGGACTCCGAAAGGTACTTTGATTCGATCGACTCTTGAAGATTTTTTGAAACAGGAACAAATCAAAAGAGGTTATTTACAGGTAGTTAGTCCTCATATTGGTAGGGTGGATTTATTTAAAATTTCTGGTCACTGGCAAAACTACAAAGAAGATATGTTCCCGATGATGGCGGATAATGCTGAGGAAGCGGAAAAAGAGGTTGGTTTTGTCTTAAAGCCTATGAATTGCCCTTTCCATATCCAAATTTATAAAAATGAGTTGCGATCATATCGTGATTTACCCATGCGTTTAGCGGAATTTGGTACGGTGTATCGTTATGAACAATCTGGAGAATTGGGAGGTTTAACCAGAGTCAGAGGCTTTACTGTCGATGATTCTCACTTGTTTGTTACCCCTGATCAACTAGAAAGCGAATTTTTCAGCGTAGTTGATTTAATTCTATCGGTATTCAAGAGTTTACAATTGAAGAACTTTAAAGCCCGTCTTAGCTTCCGAGATCCCAATTCTGATAAATATATCGGTGGTGATGAGGTCTGGGAAAAAGCCCAAAATGCGATTCGTAATGCCGTTAAACAGTTGGATATGGAATATTTTGAAGCGGAAGGGGAAGCGGCTTTTTATGGACCTAAGCTCGATTTTATCTTCCAAGATGCTTTAGAAAGAGAATGGCAATTAGGTACGGTACAGGTTGACTATAACTTACCAGAGCGTTTCGATTTGGAATATACTGCCCCCGATGGTAGCCGTCAACGTCCCATCATGATTCACCGTGCGCCCTTCGGGTCTTTAGAACGTCTTATCGGGATTTTAATTGAAGAATATGCCGGGGATTTCCCTCTCTGGTTAGCACCGGTTCAAGTGCGTTTAATGCCTGTTAGCGATGATTTTTCGGGGTATGCCCAAGAGGTTTGTCAAAAAATGTTAAGCCTCGGTATCCGTGCAGAAGTCGATAACAGTGGTGAAAGATTGGGTAAGATGATTCGCAATGGGGAAAAGCAAAAAATCCCTGTAATGGCGGTTGTTGGAGCTAGTGAAGTGGAGAATAATACCCTTAGTATCCGTACCCGTGCCTCTGGGGACTTAGGTGCGATCGCCGTTTCTGAGGTGATTGATAAAGTAAAAGGTGCGATCGAATCTCACGGTAATTTCTAGTTAACCTCAGTTTGGTTTAAGAATATCGGATAAGAGCAGGTTTCAGGTATTAGGTGGCGGGTTTCAGGTAAAGATTTTTTAATTAATTTTTAAACATAATAAACTTTTAGAAATATTTATTAAGATTATTTAGTAAATATTCAAAAAAATAATTTTGATTTAATTTTTATTATTAGATGAAATTATTTACTATTAATATTTAAAGTATAATTATTGTGTAAAATACATATAAATTTTGTGCTTTTTAATATTAAAAAATAAGTAAGTATTTTGATCTAATGATGATAACAGTAAATACTTGGATACCCGTAGGACCCGCCCCCATACAAGATCCCATTCATGGACGTTTAAGTTATCCCAAAATTTGGGGAGATACTCTGATTTCAGGGGCAGTTAATGGCTTGGCAATGGTTCAAGGTGAAAATGGAGACGGTTTTCTCTATATTGGTGCGGTAAATGGTGGGGTTTGGATGCGTCCTTATACTTACGCTACCGACAGTTGGGGTGAGTGGACTTGGCAGAGTAAACCGAGTAATGATCCTAATTCTGGCTATCAGGGTATTCAGTCTATTGCGAAAATAGCTGTTTCTCCAGATAATAAATATTTAGCCGTTGGGCAAGGTAATCCTTCTAATTTCAAGGCTTTTTCTTCGGGGAATAGCAAAGGATTGCAAATAGCTAAGATACTTGAGGATGGAAGTTTAGAATGGTTAATCCTTAATCCAGATATTAGTAATCTATTTGTTGAAAATAAAATCAATATTCGAGATTTAGACTGGGCTAATAATAATCTTTTTATTGCTACTCTTAATGAATTAATGGTTTTGGATGTTGTTGAGGGCGAAGTTAGTAACTTAAGAATATTAACTCAAGATCCTCAAGAAATTTCTTTTGTACAGGTTGCTCATAATAATCAGGGTGATACTTATGGAATAAGTCTCGGAGGACTTCACTATATTGACTCGGAAAATTCGAGTGTTGCCCTTCCAATTACAGGAGATAAAGTTCAAGATTTTTATAACTCTTTAGGATCATCTATTGATAATTTACGTTTAAGTGCTTATCCTGAACTGGTTAACGGTCAAACAGTCTTATTCGTGGGGGCTTCCCAAGAAAATAAAATATCTATTATTAGCAGACTTGTTCTGAATGGTTCTGAGTTAATTGATTTTGATACAGTTAATGTTCAGGGTGATATTGGTAGTGGGCAAGGATCAGGAGAGGATTTTTATGGTAATTTCTCCTTTTTTGCTGATCCTGAAGATTCTTCTGCTTTAAGAGTTTTAGCGGGAGGTAATCAATATGGTGGAAATAGTCGAAATGGTCCTTTCACAGGAGGAATTGTTGCTGTCGAATTTCAAACAGATGGTTCTACCCCTCAATTAGTGGATTGGTTTGGTCCTAGAAATGGGATTATTCGAGAGGAATTGACAGAAGGTACAGCCCCCCATGCGGATAGTCGTGAGATTATTTTTTATGATACTCCCGAAGGATTAAAGTTGATTGAAAGTGATGACGGAGGGATTTTTCAGAAAGGGATAAATTCCGAGTCTCCATGGACTTCTTTAAGCGGAAAAGGTTTACAAACGGTTGAATCTCGTACTGGAGATTGGAGTAATATTGGCAATCAGTTGATTAGTGCCATACAAGATAACTCCGTAGCCATAGGCAATTATGGTGATTTAACTTGGTCAAATGTCTTTGCAGGGGATGGCTCTTTAGGTTTTTTTGATGATGCTTCTTATCAGGGAGATGGTTTTAGTCGGGGATACTATGCCTCTCAACAATATATGAGTCAAGGATATACCGTTTTAACTACTCTCGATGAAACAGGTACTTGGAGAAGTGTTAATTATATTTCTTTGGTAACCAATGATTACAGTGGCAATCAAGTTCCGATAGAATTATTTGAAGGAGACTGGTTTGAAAGTCTTAACCCTGAAGAGGGTTATCCTTTTGGTCTTCCTGCTAATAGTAATCCTTATCGGGCAGGGGATATAGTTTTTACAGGAACAAGGAATATTTATGAAGCGGTTTTTCCCCATTGGGAAATCGATCCTAATGAAATACTTTTAATGCCTTTACTCCCCGAAAGTTTTGAGTCCAATAGTGTTAAGTATTTTACCGCTTTGGATGTGGGTTCGAGTCTGGAAGAAGTGAGTAGCTTTGAAATGGCAAAACCCTACAGTTGGGATGATCTATATACGGCATATTCTGACCGACAAACGAGAACTTCTTATCTATTAGGAAGAAATGGCTCCGAATCATCTACTATGCTTGATCCTAATAGCTACCAGTTACAGTTAATCGATACGATTCAAGGGTTGTATATTACCGATATTGCTCATCATTCAGATTCCTTCTCAAATACAGATAATATTTATTATTTGGCAACGGAAACATCTATTTTATATTTGGGAGAAAATAACCCTTCGGGGGAAAATAATCTTTTAGCGGTGAAAATCGGAGATAATGAGCCTATTTATTATACTTATCAAGAATTAGGCTTAGATCCTCAAGTTAACCTACAAACAATTACTTTATTACCGGCAACGGATACTCACCCTCAGCAGTTAGTAGTAGGAGGATTAGGAGGTTTATGGATTAGCGATATTAACGGTAATGGGCAACCTAGCACTTTTTCCTCTATGAATTGGGATGGTTTGCCTGAAAATATAGGTCCGGGTAGTTGGAATTTGGATTTGGAATATGATCCTGTGGATGATGTCCTTATTGCTAATATGTTAGGTCAAGGTGCTTGGATTTGGAGTCGTTCGGGAGAAATTGATACCCCCCCTGAACCTGATTTTGGTATTTCTATTACTTCTAGTTTAGTCCCTCAAGCCCAATCTAATTTCTTCGATCGCCGTGGACGTAGTATTGATGGAGCGATTAGCGTTCAATTACATCGCACTCCTGAGCAACTCAATCGAGATATTACCGCCCAATTAGTGTTAAAAGATCCTATTATCTGGCAAGAAAATATCGGCTTATATGCAGATGTTAGTCGTACATTGGATTTAACAGAAGGTGCGATCGTTGATAATCAAATTCGTATTCCTCTAACCTTTGTCCCGGGGGTGGATACCTTAACTTTAGAATTTACCACCAAACGACCAAATCTTGTTTTGCCAGACATTACCGCCACCATGGAAGTGGTAAGTAACGATTTTCCCGACTCAGTAGCCGAAGGTAATATCACTTTATTTCCCAATGGGGTATCCCCCGGTTATTATGAAACCTCCACATCAGGAGTTTTTTATAATTTTGGTCAAATAGCAGGTTCAAGAAACATAACAGCGATGATGCCTAGTTCTTTACCTCAAGGTACTCAAGTGGGGATTTATGCTGTAAATACTGATGGTTCTATTACTAATGATGAACAATCAATTAATCCAGATGACCCTAATTATCTAAATTTAGCATTAGAAAACAGCCTGTATTTAGCATTTGCTAATAATCCTCAGTCAAATTTAGCCTTAAATAGTGAAAAGGCTTTAAATGGTTTTGGCGATCGCACCTCTTTTATGACTACGGAAGCCCAAAGATATGGTAATGTTCAACAAGCAGACATTGCGGAAGGATTTACCACAGGACAAACTTTTGCTTTATCTCTGAGATTTCCCGATGGTAGCGGTTTAGTTTCGGTGGGAAGGGATGCTTTTACCATTGATAATAATGCCGATAATACTATCATTTTTGATCCCAATGAGGAAAAATTAGAAGTGGGATTAGCACCAGCAGGGGGAGGAGTATTTGCGGCAGAATCTTCGGAATATACTCTCAATATTGCTCGTTTAGGGGCGTATAATTCTGGTTATGGTCTTTTCCGAGTTGATAATTTAACGGGAGATATAGATGGACTTTCCCCCGGTACTAACGATTATGCGGTGAAAGCATTAGAAAGGGCTTTATCTAATAGCGTTGATGGTTTTACAGGTCAAAATTTCCCTGAATATGGTCAAAATGGCTCAGAAATCATAACAGGTTTATCGGAAAACAGTTACTATGGTAGTTTCATTACTCCTAATCGAACAATAAATGAAGCCTTAGAATTGTTGCAAGATTCATCCTCTTTGCCATCAAATAATTATGTCCATTTTAGTATCCAACAGGCAAATCAGGGAATTATCGCCGCTTTACCGATGGGTACGGGGTTTTTCGCCTTTGAAGATATGGGTTTAACGGGAGATAGTGATTTCAACGATATATTGCTTCAGTTTATACCAAATGATTCCTTACTTTTGTTCACATAATGTTTTCCAATAGTTAGGGGTTGATGAAAAAGTCGTGTTGCCGAGGGTAGGCAAAGGGCAAGGTTAAAAGGGCAATGGAAAAATTAAGAATTAAGAATTAAGAATTAAAAATCTTTAACTCCTGTACGGGCGAATGGCCATTCGCCCCTACTTTTCCCTCTCCCCTCATCCCCCTATCCCTAACATCTGCTGTTCCTGACACCTGAAACCTCATCTCCCCTAATACCTCGAACCTGCTTAACCATTGAGCTTTTGATTGAGAATTTGATTAGCTAATTTAGGATCTGCCCTTCCGCTAGTGGCTTTCATAATTTGACCAACAAAGAACCCTTGTAATTTGGTTTTTCCGGCTCGATATTGTTCTAATTTATCAGGATTCTCTGATAGAATTTTATCGATAATTGTACTTAATTCGTCAGGATTAGAAATGGCAACTAAGCCTTTACTTTCGACAATTTCTTTAGGAGAACCGCCTTTTTCTAATAATTCAGGCAGGATTTCTTTTGCAATTTTGCCACTGATAGTGCCTTCTTCAATTAGCTTAATTAACTCTGCTAACATTTCAGGTTTTAAGGCAATTTTGTTAATATCTAAATCAGGATTGCTATTGAGATAAGCGGCAATATCTTGAGTAATCCAGTTAGCTGCGCCTTTAACACTTGCACCATTAGCAACAACGGCTTCAAAGTATAAAGCAACGTCTTTATCATCGCTTAATACCCTTGCATCGTAAGCTGATAAGCCAAATTCTGCTTCATAACGACTACGTTTGTTTGCAGGTAATTCAGGTAAAGTTTTACTAATTTCCTCTAGTTGAGCTTCATTGATTACTAAAGGGGGTAAATCAGGTTCGGGGAAATAGCGGTAATCGCTTGAGCCTTCTTTACTTCTCATACTGATGGTGCGTTGACTGCCTTCTTCCCATAAACGGGTTTCTTGGATAATGGCTTCACCTTCGTTAATTGCTTCTATTTGTCTTTCTATTTCATATTCGATGGCTTTCTGAATGGCACTAAAAGAGTTCATGTTTTTGATTTCTACTTTTACTCCAAATTCTTTTTGCCCCACAGGACGCACGGATATGTTAACATCACACCGTAGTGAACCCTCTTGCATATTGCCATCGCTAATGCCTAAATAACGTACTAAGCGGCGCAATTCTTGAGCGTATTCTGCGGCTTCCTGCCCTGTACGTAAATCAGGCTCGGAAACTATTTCCAGTAAGGGAACGCCAGTTCTATTAAAATCAACAAGGGAATGAGTTGAACCTGCTAACCTATCACTACCTGCATGAACTAATTTCCCTGCATCTTCTTCCATGTGTAGGCGAGTAATACCAATGATTTTTTTGGTTACTTCTTGGGTTTTGGGATCAACTATTTCTATTTCTAACTGTCCATTTTCAACAATGGGTAAGTCATACTGAGATATTTGATAGTTTTTCGGTAAATCAGGATAAAAATACTGTTTGCGATCGAATTTACTATAACGAGCAATTTTCCCTTGTAAAGCTAAACCCATTTTGATGGCGGAGTTTAAAACTTCTTGATTTAATACGGGTAAAACCCCGGGATGTCCTAAACATACGGGACAAACATTTGTATTTGGGGGGCTATCGAAGTTAGTAGAACAACTGCAAAAAATTTTACTGTTGGTGTTGAGTTGACAATGAGTTTCTAAACCAATAATTGCTTCATATTTGGTTTGAGTAGCTGTGGTCATATTATTATTTACTATATTATTCTTTCGATCGAACCTTTATTTCTGTTTATTCTATCCTGAATCGTTGACCAATTAGAAATTGCGAGAAATCAATTTATACTCAGGAAAATTATAACTAGATCTAAATGGAAAAAATACCTGACTTGTTTTTCAGTAATCATAAATTATTAGTTATAGTAAAATCAAGAAACTTTGAATGTGCTGATGAAGAAAAATAAAGATGAAAACACTAAAAACGTTACTAAAATTTATAAAAAATAATTTATCTTCAAGTTACAGAAAAATTACTATACTATTTATTTTTACTCTATTATTAGTTATAGCAACACCTCAAACTAGACAAATTATTCAAGCTAAAGCAATAAACGGTATCGAACAAAGAATAAAAAGTCAGAAAATGGGAATTATGGAAAATAATTTCCGCAATGAATATGAAGAATATTTTGGCAGAGTAATTAATACCGAACAATTCAATCCTGCAAATATCCGTATTACATCATCTCATAATAGTGGAAACGCCTCAGAAATAGCTCAAAAAATTGCGATCGCAGATCGTCTTGCTCAAACTAAATCAGCCGTTATGTGGGTAGTGCCAGAAAAAGAATATTTGCACTTAGTATTAATCACTTCCAGAGGGATTATTACCGTCAGAGATCTCTATGAAGTACCCTTCGATACCATCAATCAAACGGTTATAGATTTTTACCAACAAATCAACGAGTTAGAAACACCTTTTGATCTAACCTTATCTCAAAAACTACATCAATGGATTATTAGTCCTTTTGAAAAAGAAATTTTAGAACCAGAAAAAATTGACAATATTCTTTTTTGCTTAGGGGAAGGAGTCCGCTTACTACCCTTTGGAGCTCTTCATGACGGAGAAAGATTTTTAGTTCAGAAATATAATTTGAGTCGCATACCCGCTTTTGATTTAATCAATCCTGAATACAAGCCCTTAGAAAACCCCACCGTTTTGGCAATGGGAGCATCTAATTTTACTGATAATACACCCTTACCCGGAGTTTTAATTGAGTTACAAGAAGTTGCTCAAAAGATTCAACAAAGGTCTTCCCAAAATCAAGAAGAAATACTCTTTAACCAAGAATTTACCCTTGCCAATATGCAACAACGGCTGAAAGAAAAACCCTTTGAAATTATCCATTTAGCCACCCATGCAGACTTTAAACCCGGAAGCCCAAATAATTCTTATATTCAATTCTGGGACAAAAAATTAACCCTCGATAAAATGTATGAACTTCCTTGGCAAACACCCCCAGATTTATTAATTCTTAGTGCCTGTAACACTGCCGTTGGAGATAATAATTCTGAATTAGGATTTACAGGCATTGCTCTACAATCGGGAGTTAAATCAGCATTAGGTAGTTTATGGTATGTCAGTGATTTAGGTACTCTAGCTTTAATTACGGAATTTTACGAGCAGTTAATTAATCAACCAGAGAAAAATCCGACGAAAGTACAGGCTTTAACAAAGGCTCAAAATCTTTTGCTTGAAGGTAAAGTCTATTTTGAAGATAATCGCTTAATTACCCCTGAAGGAGAGATTTACCTCCCCGACAATTTAAAATTAAAAGGAAAATTAGATTTATCTCATCCTTTTTATTGGTCTGCATTCACTTTAATTAGTAGCCCTTGGTAAACCCGATTTCAATGAAAAAAGTATTGAAAAATAAGGAGTTGAGACTTATTGTTAATTAACCTCAGTTCGGTTTAAGAATATCCAACAAGGTTAGGTGTCAGGTTGCAGGTTGCAGGTTGCAGGTGGTAGGGGTTTTTAGCAAGGGGCTTAAGCCCCTTGTTTAAGTCAGTTCGGATTAAGGCAATTTTATCGTTGTTTCTAAGAAGCTATAAGGTTTTCTGACTAGGAGAAAATAATGCTTTCAGCTTATCCCGAACTCAGGTTAATTACCTTTACCCATTGCCCTCCCCCCTCGAGAGGGGGGATAAAGGGGGGTTTGCCCCTTTAACTCTACTAATTTACTCTTTCGTATTTTTTTTGATACAGTATCCCCCCCAGAGGTTTGTTATCTTTGACCACAACAAAAGCAATAAACAAAAAGAAGGTTTCTAGGGTTCCGATGCTTAAGGCGTGACTGGTCCGAGAGAAACAAGCTACTATAAAGGATTTTTTATTTAGTTGACTACAAATTAGGTAGCTACACGGAGGGAGAAAAGCCCGGGAGGATGTGATGGTTATGACTGTCACCCTTCTGGGTTTTGTTGTTTTTTAGCAACAGTTGATTATATTAAGGAGAAACAACCATGAGCAATCTACCAGAAAGTGAAGCTCAAAAGGCACTACAAAAAGAGTCTGAATTATCTTTCACGGGATGGCAACAGGAAGTTCAACAGGGCTTAGACTATGGTTTAGAAGCCGCCGAAAGTATTAAAGATCGCACCATTTCCACTTTTTCCCGTGGCGAATTGCCCCATTATGCCGGGATTAATACTTTTCTCAAAGCCCCTTATTTAGAAGATGTTAAGCAAGTGGGTAACTATGACGTTGCGATCGTTGGTGTCCCCCATGATTCAGGTACTACTTATCGCCCCGGTACAAGATTTGGTCCTCAAGGCATTCGTAAAATAAGTGCTTTATATACTCCGTATAATTTTGAGTTGGGAGTTGATTTACGGGAACAAATTAAACTCTGTGATGTGGGGGATATTTTTACCATTCCTGCTAATAATGAAAAATCCTTTGATCAAATTTCCAAGGGGGTTGCCCATATCTTCAAATCTGGGGCGTTTCCTATCATTCTGGGGGGAGATCATTCTATCGGTTTCCCCACTTTGAGAGGAGTTTGTCGTCATTTGGGGGATAAAAAGGTGGGAATAATACATTTCGATCGCCATGTGGATACCCAAGAGACAGATTTAGACGAAAGAATGCACACTTGTCCTTGGTTTCATGCTACTAACATGAAAAATGCCCCTGCGAAAAATCTTGTTCAGCTTGGCATAGGTGGTTGGCAAGTACCTCGTCAGGGAGTCAAAGTTTGTCGAGAAAGGGCAACTAATATCTTAACTGTTACCGACATAACGGAAATGGGCTTAGATGCGGCGGCGGATTTTGCCATTGAAAAAGCAACCGATGGTACTGATTGCGTCTGGATTAGCTTTGATATTGACTGTATTGATGCTGGATTTGTGCCGGGTACAGGATGGCCTGAACCGGGTGGCTTATTACCCCGTGAGGCTTTATATTTACTTAAGAAAATCGTGCAAAATACGACTGTTTGCGGTATTGAGGTGGTAGAAGTTTCTCCTCCCTATGATGTCAGTGACATGACGGCTTTAATGGCAACTCGTGTTATTTGTGACACTATGGCTCATTTAGTGGTATCAGGACAATTACCCCGTAAACAAAAACCCGACTATATCCACGAAGAAGCCCAAGTAGTTGATCAACCTTGGAGTTAACTATGCACGAAACGGACATGACAAAGGCATTAATTATGACTATTACTGACTGGTATGAGTCACAACCGCAACCATACAAAATAGACAAGGTTCATTTATTGGTGGGAGATTTTACCTGTGTTGAACCTGCTTCTCTGGAATTTGCCTTTGAAGTGCAAACTAAAAACACTTTCCTTGAAGGGGCAAAACTAGCCATTAAAAATATTCCTCTAGTTGCCTTTTGTCATAACTGTAATGAGGAGTACCAACCAGAAATCGGTTTACAGTATTCCTGCCCTAAATGTCATTCCCCGATGGATGATATTCGCTCAGGGAGGGAGTTAAAAATCGATCGCCTTGAGTATTCTTGTGTTTGATGCTCTTATGATTGATCCCCCCTAGCCCCCCTTTTTAAGGGGGGAACGAGTGCAAAAATATGTTGAAAAGTCAGGGGGATTTAGGGGGAGCTAAAACTTTTCAAACAACTTCTAAAGTCAGAAGACAACGACTCAAAGAATTATTCACTATTCACTATCAACTATTCACTAACTATGCACCAAACATTTGACGCCGCTTTAGAAATTAATCTACTTCATGCTAACCAAGCAGGAGCAGACCATAACCGATCGCACTTTGATGAGTGGGGTATTACTTGTTTTAACCTCATGAGTAGCCCCGGGGCAGGTAAAACCGCTCTTTTAGAAAAAACCCTCCATTGCCTCAGATACGCTTTAAATATGGTTGTCATCGAAGGTGATATGACCACTGAACTAGATGCAGATCGCTTACGGCAATATGGTGTCCCTGTCATTGCTATTAATACGGGGCGATCGTGTCATCTTGATTCCAAAATGGTATCGGGGGGTATTCACCAGTTAAAAGCCCAATATAACCCCTCAGATTTTGATTTACTGTGGGTGGAAAATGTGGGTAACTTGGTATGCCCCGCAGAGTTTGAAGTGGGGGAACACGCAAAAGTAGCTTTATTGAGCATTACCGAAGGGGAAGATAAACCCTTAAAGTATCCCGTTATGTTTCAAGAAGCGGATTGCTTACTCATTACCAAGATGGATTTGGCCCCTCACTTGGACTTTGACTTAGATAAATTAATCAATAATGTTAGACAAATGAATCCTGATGTAACCATCATTCCCGTATCCAGTAAAACAGAAATGGGCTTAGATCAATGGTTTACTTGGGTCAAAAATCAAGTGTCTCTCATCCATCAACATCAACAATTAATCAGTGTTTAATCAAATCTTGTCAATCCTTGTAATGGATTAAAGAATTATGAAACGAAAATCCTTTCTTTCTTACCTCGTTGTATTTTTCGCCACTTTAACCCTTGCCGTTGCTTGTAATAATCCCGCCTCCAATATCGACACTAACACCAATGCCGGAGGAGGTACTAACGGTGAAACCCCTGTCCGATTAGGCTTTAGTGCTTGGCCCGGTTGGTTTCCGTGGCAGGTTGCTTATGATCAAGGTATTTTTGAGCAGAATAATGTCAATGTGGACTTAAAATGGTTTGACGGTTATCTCGAATCTATTAACACTCTCATCGCTGAACAAATTGACGCTAATAGTCAAACTTTAGGAGATACCGTAAGTTCGATCGCAGGAGGTGCAGATCAAGTTATAGTCTTAGTTAATGATAACTCCACTGGTAACGATAAAATTATTGTCAGTGAAGAAATTAACACCATTCAGGATTTAAAAGGGAAAAAAGTAGCCGCCGAAGAAGGCACCGTAGATCATTTTCTCTTACTCTTAGGGATGAAAGAAGCAGGTTTATCTCCTGAAGATATTGAATTTGTCCCCCTTGAAACAGGTTCAGCCGCCGCTGCTTTTGTCGCCGGGCAAGTGGATGCTGTGGCAGTATTTGCTCCTTTTACTACCCAAGCCTTAACTCGCCCTAACAGTAAGGAGTTATTTAGTTCTAAAGACTTCCCGGGTTCAATTTCCGATCACCTTGTTTTTACTCGTAAGTTTGTGGAAGAAAACCCCGAACAAGTACAAGCAATGGTGGATTCATGGTTTGCCACGATGGACTATATTCAAGCTAATCCCGATCAAGCTAACGAAATTATGGCACAACGGGCTGGAGTTTCTGTGGATGAATATGAGGAATATGCAGGAGGCACAAAACTATTCACCATCGAGGAAAATTTAGAAGCCTTTACCCCCGGTGATACGATGAAATCTCTTTATTACTCCGCCGAGCAAATGAATAAGTTTTTAGTAGATGTGGGTTTAGCTAGTCAGGAAGCAGATTTAAGTAACATTTTTGATGATCGCTTTGTCAAAGCCTACGCCGAGAAGAAGGGATAGGAGTTCGGAGTTCGGAGTTCGGGGTTTTTTAAAAGTAGGAGAGTGAGGAGTGGGGAAAAATTACCTGATACCCGACACCCGCAACCTGACACCTCTTAATTATTAATTCTTCATTTTTCATTCCTTTCAAACCAAGTTAACCAAAGAGATGAATAAATCAAAAGTAAATATCCTCAATGGTTTTTGGCGTTTATCCGAGGACATTCCCAAACCTCTTTATATTACCCTTACCATAAGTTCGATCGCGCTTCCTTTGTTTTTATGGTGGTTTATTACTACTGTCGGTAATATCGATCCTAAATTTCTACCCTCTCCCGCTAATGTTTTACAGGCTTTTGGAAGGCTTTGGAGTAGCGGTGAATTAATGCAAGATACGATCGCATCTTTATGGCGAGTGGGAGTTGGTTTTTTCCTTGCCGCTTTATTCGCCATTCCCATCGGCATTTTAATGGGTAGTTTTGCCAGTATTCGGGCTTTATTAGAACCTTTGTTCGGTTTAATGCGTTATATGCCCGCACCAGCGTTTATCCCCCTCTTAATCCTTTACTTGGGTATCGGAGAAGAACCGAAAATCACTCTTATATTTATAGGTGTATTTTTCTTTAATGCCTTAATGGTTATGGATACTGTAAAATTTGTATCAAAAGATTTGATCGAATCGACGTATATTCTAGGGGGTAATAAGTGGCAAATTCTCACTCAGGTGATATTACCCCATTCTTTGCCCGGTATTCTCGATGCTTGTCGTATTAATTTAGCGGCGGCATGGCAATTAGTAATTGTTTCGGAATTGATTGCTTCCACTGAAGGCTTGGGAAGGCGTATCAGTGTGGCAGGAAGATTTTTAAAAACTGATGAGATTTTTGTCGGTTTAATTGTGATTGGTATTATCGGTTTATCTTTAGATTTATTTTTTCAATATTTATTAAGAATTTCTTGTAAATGGTCTAGTCAAAAACGTTAATTTTAAAAGTTTTAATTATTATAAAAAGAGGTGATTTTATGTTTTTACAAATTAAAAATTTACATAAAAGTTTCGATACAGAAAATGGAAAACTATCTGTTTTAAAAGATATTAATATGACCATTAAAGAGGGTGAATTTATCTGTGCAGTAGGGGCTTCAGGCTCAGGAAAATCGACTTTACTGCGTCAAATTGCAGGACTAGATAAACCCTGTTTTGGAGAAATAAAAATTGATGGTAAACTTATTACTGCCCCCGGACCTGATCGGGGAATGGTGTTTCAACATTATACCCTTTATCCTTGGTTAAATGTCCAAGAAAATACAGAATTTGGTTTGAAATTGCAAGGAGTTCCGAAAAAAGAAAGAAAAGAAAAAGCTAGTTATTATCTCAGCGTTGTTGGTTTATCTAATTTTGCCAAATCCTTGCCCAAACAACTCTCAGGAGGCATGAAACAAAGAGTTGCGATCGCACGTGCATTAACTTCAGAACCAAAAGTATTACTAATGGATGAACCCTTTGGTGCATTAGATATTCATACAAAAGAATCCATGCACGAATTTATCCTTGATTTATGGCAAAGAACAAATTTAACCATCTTTATGATTACCCATGATGTAGAGGAAGCGGTATTTTTATCTAATCGTATCTATGCTTTAGGTTCACGCCCCGGTACAGTCAGAAAAGAAATTACTATTAATTTACCAGAACGGACTTCCCACATCAAGCGCCATAGTATTTTTCATGACTATCGAGATGAGTTAATGGAATTATTACGCTTACACGGCAAAGAAGCCCTTATGGCGGCTTAATAAAACCTCAGTTCGGTTTAAGAATATCAAATAAGGGTAGGTTTCAGGTTGCAGGTGTTAAGATGTTGGGGATAGGGGGATGAGGGGAGAGGGAGAAGTAGGGGCGAATGGCCATTCGCCCGTACAGGGTTTCAGGTTTGACGGTTTCAGGTTTTAGAAGAAAATAATGAGTGTTCGGAGTTTTTAATTCTTAATTCTTAATTTTTAATTCTTAATTATCAACTATTCACTATTCACTAATTGCCCTTTTCTCCATCACTCATAGATAAAAATTTATTCCGAACTCAGATTAATTAATTTCCAAACCATTTTTGATAAATTTCATTATAAGTACCATTTTCTTTTAAAGTCAAAATTGCTTCATTAATTGGTTGGCGATAAATACTGTTTAACTGTAAAACAATGGCATAGTCTTGAGGTTCAAAAACATGACCGACAACCTGTAAATTATATTTTGTATCTTGTTTTGCATAGTACATTAAAACAGGAGCGTCATAAACAATCGCTCTAATTTCTTGATTTTTCAAAGCTGAGTAAGCCTTATGAATACTGTTATAAGTAATAACTTCCGCTCCAATCATCTGCAGAAAATTAGCTGAAGTTGTATTCGCAAGAGTCCCTACTTTTTTGTCCCGTAAATCATGATAACTATGTATATTTGCTTGTATTCTGTGCAGTGTAAGATCTGAGGATACGGAAGCAGTAAAGTAAGAAATGAGCAAAATTCCCGTAAACATCCATAGGGTTGCTAATAATCTTCCCCCGAAAGTGATAGGGGTTTTATCTCCATATCCTACCGTTACTAGGGTTACTATAGACCACCAAAAAGATTCCCAAATACCTTTGAAATATTTTTGAGGGAACATTTCTGAATTTTTTTTCCTTTCTAAAAACCACATTAAATGGGCACAAATTATGGTAACTATCACCAAAAAACCCATAGTATTCCAAAGTATTGGAGAGAAAAAAGAACGTAAAAAAACCACAAAAGGAGAGGCTTGTTTTCCAGACACCAAAATTTTTAAACCTGATTCAAAAATGGGATGGGAAAAGTCGATTATTTTTTCCCTCTCAGATGTCATAGATATACCTGCGATGGCAACGTCTGCTTCTCCTGCCATAACTCCATCAATTAATTCTTGAACATTATTTTTTCTCTTAATTGTGTAATCAATATTTAATTCAGATGCGATCGCATCCCACAATTCTATACTAAAACCGGTATATTTTTCTTGATCGATGATAACTAAAGGGGGAAAACTATTAGTAATAACTTTAAGGTTGGTTTCTGAATTTATAGGTTGATTTATTTTGTTATTTATAGTTTCTTGAGATAAACAAGAATTAGGAAAAATATTAGATATTAATAAGATTAAAGTATTTATGAGTAGAAATTTGTTTTTTAAAATCATTAGTAACAAAAAATATGTATTCTTTCTTAAAAAATCCAGTAATCAGACTGTTTAATAAAACTGAAAATTCGGAGCTTAATAAATCTTAAGAAGTGAATGAAATATTAACAAGATTTTAATTGCATTATGGAGATAAGAAACAATCATTGTTAAGAAAAAGTAAAAAAAGCCCGAATAATTGACGAACTGAATAAGAATAATTAAATTATAATTGTTTCATTTCCATTCCTCATATAGGTCGTTTTTGATGTTAAGAAAAATTAGCCTCTTACTCACCGCTTTATCCGTTTTTGGTCTTGAGTTTATACCAGTCCAAGCTCAAGAAATTATTATTGATGGTAGCACTGCAACTATTGTAACCAAAGAAGGCGATCGCATTTTAATTGATGGACAAACCCTGTCGAGGGATGGAAAAAACCTTTTTCACAGTTTTCAGGAATTTGGCTTAACTCCTCAACAAATAGCCACATTTCTCACTAATCCTAACATCCAAAATATCTTAACCAGAGTCACTGGAGGTAATCCTTCTTATATACAAGGGCTAATAGAAGTCACTGGGGGAAACTCTAATCTTTTCATCATGAATCCTGCGGGGATTGTTTTTGGGCAGAATGCCAGTTTAAATGTTCCTGCCGACTTCACCGCTACTACTGCCACAGGTATTGGTTTTGGTAACGGTATATTTAATGCTATTGGTAACAGCGACTATCAAAACTTAACAGGCAATCCCAACAGTTTTATTTTCAACACAGATAAACCCGGAAGTATCGTCAACGCAGGAGATTTAACCCTAGCAAAAGGACAAAATCTCAATCTTATCGGTGGCAATGTTATCAATACAGGAATTATTGAAACTGCTCAAGGTAAAATCAATATACAAGCGGTGGGGGGAACATCTAGGATAAAAATAACCCCAGAGGGTAGTTTATTGAGCTTAGAGATTGATATACCTAAAGATGAGCAAGGAAATTTATTAGGGTTCACCCCTCAAGATTTGCCGACTTTGTTGACAGGGGCAAAAAATACGGGTTTAGAAATTGGTGATGTAACTGTTAACAATAATCAGGTACAGGTGGGAAATGCTACCATCTCAGATAGCAAAGATAATCATTTAAGTGTTTATGCCGTTGCTTCAGGAAAAATCAGCACATCTTCTCAAAATTTGGGGGGAGAAATCACCATCTTAGGGGATAAAGTGGGAGTTATCCAAGGAGAAATTACAGCAGACGGTAGCAATGGCGGTGGAAGGGTATTGATTGGAGGAGAAAAAAAAGGTCAAGGCACTATTCCCAATGCTGAAATTACCTATATTAGTCCTGATTCTCAGGTTTCTGCTTCCGCTACCCTTAAGGGCAATGGAGGAGAAATTATTGCTTTTGCTGATAATCACGCTAGTATTCACGGAAAGTTAAAAGCCAGAGGGGGAGAGTTTGGCGGCGATGGGGGGTTTGTTGAAACCAGTGGGGTTAATTCTTTTCAGATAACAACTATTCCCGATACAGAAGCTATTGTCGGGCAACCGGGAGAATGGTTAATTGACCCTTCTAATATTGAGATTGTAGCCGAAGGTGAACCAGTTAATATTAATGTTTTTAGTCCTTTTGAACCCACGGGCGATAGTGCCGTTTTACCCGTTGGCTTAATTCAAGACGGTTTACAAATTGGTAGTGTCACAGTTTCTACTCAAAGTGAAGGGGAAGAAGCAGGAAATATTATTTGGAATAGTGATGCCATTCTTAATTATGCAGGAATTGGAGCAGATAGTGGTACAGTCAAAACTCTTACCCTTGAAGCTAATAGGAATATTCGTTTTGGTGGTGTTATTGAAAATCAAGATACCCTTTCCACAGATTCTCTTAATGTTGTCTTTAATTCTAATCTCACTGGAGAAACAGGGGGTGCGATCGCACTTTTAGAGGGTTCATCCATCAATACCAATGGCGGAAATATAGTATTGGGGGGAGGTTCAGACCCTTTAAGTGGCTTTGCTGTAGGCACACCAGACTTATTATTTCCCGAAAATATCGCCTCAACGGAAACCTTTAATAACGGTGTTGATATAAAAGGAAACCTCAATGCGGAAGGAGGAAACATATCCATCAGAGGAGAAGGTTTATCTTCTTCCACTGCCGTTAATAACGTAGGTGTTTCTATAGGGGGAGTCAATACGGTAATAATTAATACTAGGGGAGATGGTGTTATTGACATACAAGGTATCGGAGGCGATGGTAGTGCTGTAGATGTTGACGGAAATAGTAACAATATTGGTATTCTTTCGGCAGGGGGAATTATTAAAACCGAAAACGGTAATATTAACCTCATCGGTAGCGGTGGCACAGGCTTAAATGGAGATAGTGGCGTTAAAGTAACCTACGGCGAGATTACTGCTTTAGGCAATGGTTTTATCACCCTAGACGGTACAGCTAATAATGGAGTAGGATTTGGATTAGAAATAGGTGGTTCAGCAAATACGCTAATTACCACTAATGGAAATGGAGATATTAACCTCGTAGGAAATTCCAATAATAGAGATGGTGTTAGTATTGGTTCATCTTTAACCCCTTCAGGACAAACTACTAACATCACAACTAACGCTACAGGTTCAATTAATATCCTAGGAAATACCAATATTCCTAATAACGACAATCAAGGAATCCATATCAAGGAAGCCACCTTCATTCAATCAGCAAATAATCTTCAACTCCTCTCTAATGGAGATATTTTACAAGATAGTCAATCTCAAATTACTGCCCAAGGATTTTCCACTATTGGGGCAATTATACCTTCAGGGGAATTTTCCGTTCCTGCGAATATTTCCTTAGTAGGCACAGAAAATGACTTTAACGTTTTAGAAACCAGTATTGCCAATAATCTTACGGTAATTGATGTTAACGATTTAATCCTCTCTAATCAAATCATAAGCGGAAATTTAGAAATTTCGATCGGCAACACTTTAACCCAAATATCAGAAACCAGTATTAATGTTTCAGGTAATACCGGTATTACTACCAGCGATCCTAACTTAGCTGATGTCAATATAAATAACTTTAATCCTAGTGGCACAGTTTTAGATGAAGTTTTAATTGGTGGTAACTTTACCCTTAACTCCGCAGGAGAAGTAACCCAAACTCTTACAGGGAAAGTGCAGGTAGCTGGAGAAACCATTATTAATCCATCTTTAGATAATTTAACCAATGCAGACAACATCATTAATAGTCAAGCAAGAAATATCGTCGATATTGATGGAAACGGAAATATTTTTATTCGTCAATTAGGAATTGTTAATGTTTCTGAATTATTGCTAAATGCAGAAATAAGTACAGACATTACAGGTAATTTAACAGTAATTAGCGAATTTCCTACAGGAAACCTTGCTTTTAATGATTCACCCATAACAGGAGGGCAAGTTATTAATTTAGCGGGGAATTTTGGTAATAATTTGAGTATAACAACCACTGCCCCTGAAGTTGTCCCCGTAACTGCCACTCTCCCGGGTATCATTCAAACTGATGCCATTAACGTTGCTGGTAACACTTTACTCAATGCTACTTCTCAAGGTGATATTACCCTCAATCAGAATAATAATTTTGTCGGGGCGTTAAGTATTGAGCAAGGAAATAACGTCAGTATCAGAGATGTTAACACTTTAAATGTTGGTAATTCCTTAGTTAGCGGTAATTTAACTTTAAACACCAATGGCAATTTAAGTGATAGTGGAGCTATAAATGTTAGCGGTTTAACTACTCTTAATCCTAACAATAATGATATTATTTTCGATTCAGTTAATAACGACTTTCAGACGGTTAATTTGCGCAGTGGTAATAACGTTATTCTCACAGATATTAATGATTTAACTTTGTCTAATGATTTAGGAAGCATTAATGTTTTGGGGGATTTAGATTTAAGAATTGCTAACACGAATATTCTTAATAGAGCCATTCAAGCTCAAAGTCTTCTTACTGATAGCAATGGTATTACTCAAATTAATACATCTTCCATCACCACAACAGGTAATCAAACTTATAATGATCCAGTAATATTAACTAGAAACACTACCATTACAGGGGATAATATTGCTTTTAATTCCTCCATCGATTCTTCAGAAACACCTGTTAATCTAAATGTAAGGGCAACAAATAATCTTAATTATGGAGATGGTATAGGAAGCGATCGCATCGGTGCTAATATTGGATTGAATAACTTACAAAGCAGAGCTTTAAATACATTTCTCAATATTAACTTAAATGGTTTACCAGACTCCGCCGTGAGTATTCGCACCTTGGGTAATCAGTTTTTCTCCACTTCCAGCACTAATCCCAACGTTATTGCCAATGCCTTCTTATTTCAAAATACCATCTTAGAAGGAAATAACATCGATATAATCCTACCCACTCAAGTAGATAGCAACTCCTCAACTCCCATTTCTTTCACCGTCAACGCTTTAGGTTATGTCAATATCGAAGGAGATGGCAATATTAACGATATACCCCTTGCTATTAGCACCGCCTTACCTAACACCAGTGGTAATATCAGCATCAATGCAGGGGGAGATATAGATATAGAAGGTTTAACAGAAACAGGCAAACAATTTGGTAATGCCTTTACCCTCAATAGTGGTAATATTTCTCTTAATAGTAATAATGGCCATGTTTTAGCTGGTGGATTATTCACCGCAGGGGCATTGCAATCTGGTGCTATCAATCTCACAGGGGAAGAAATTGTAACAGGAGTAATTATCGGTAATCTACCTCCTTTCGTCCCAGGGGCAGGAGCAGATATTACCATAAATGCAGAAAATACCCTCGTTGTGGGTCAAATTCAAGGACAATCCCTCAATGTTGACGGAAATCTAGCCCTCAGTAACTTTTCCGCCCTTGGTTTTCCTTTACCGCCTGATCCAGAATTAGCACCTTTAATTAGTTCTAATATTACAACGACTGGAAATCAAACCTTTAATGGCTCAGTTTTTCTTGATGATGGTGTCACCTTCACAGGGCAAAACATCAATTTTAACGGCGGTGTTGACTCTTTCAACTTCACTCTCCAGCTAACAGACACAACGATTCCTCCGGAAGTCTTTGCCGTCTTCTTAAGTGATATTCAAAACAGAGAAGGGGCAACTTCTCAAGCAGTAATAGTTAGTGCAGGGGCGACTATTAATTTAGGTGATGGTATTGGCAATGATACTTTAGGAGATATTGCAGGTTTAGCAAGTTTAACAACCAATAATGTACCAACAAATATTAATATCAGTGGTAATGGTGATAGCATCGTTACTACAGGAGAGCAAGTATTTAATGGTGTCGTGACATTGCAAGATAACTCTATTTTGAAGGGGGGTAATATTTCTTTCAATCAAGCCCTTAATAGTCAAGAAGGAGAAAATAATAATTTAACGGTTAACAGTAATAATCTTATTTTTAATCAAGCAGTAGGAGATGATATTCAACCTTTAGGAGAAGTTACCCTCAATGTGCTAGAAGAAGCACAACTTAATCAATTTAATAGCAATAGTTTAATTACTGATAGTCAGGGCTTAACCCGATTAAATGCGAATGTTACTACTACGGGCAACCAGATTTATAATGGCAACCTTAACGTTACCAATAACATCAGCTTAGTTAGCACCCAAGGAAGTCTTAATTTTAATAACACCGCTTCGGTATCAGAAAATCTGACCTTACGGGGTTTCACTGCCATTAGTTTTCCTGAATTAAACTCTTTTGCAGGTAATGATGGTCAATTATTTTTACAAACTAATAATACTGGTTTTTCTTTTGGTAGCGGAGAAAATAGTCAAGTAGTTGTCACAAATCTTAATAGTGTTAATAATTTTAATCGTATCACTGTAAGTAATGATGTAGATAGAGGGATTGCAATTAATGAGCCTTTAACGGTAAATGACCCCATAACACTAGAGGGTACAGATATACTTATCAACGCACCCATTAACGGCAACGATAATGCTTCCATCACAATTAACGGGGATGGTTCAACCACAACTCTTAACGCTGATATTATCACCCTAGCTAATCCTATCACTATTAATGATAATGTTATTTTGGGTAATAATGTTTTACTAAGCACTACTAACGAGACGGAAAGTGCAGATATAAATATTTTTGGTAATATCGATGGCACTCAGAATTTAAGTTTTAACGCCCTTAACAGCAATATTTTTGTTAGCGGGGAAATCGGAGGCACTCAACCTCTGAATAATTTGACCATTACAGCCAATACAACTAATTTTACTGGTGGTTTTGTGGGAAGTTTAGGCAACCAAATTCTCAATAGCGAAATTTTGGTGACAGGCAGTAATATTGACTTTGAGGCTCAAGGAGAATTTCTCAGTGGTAATATATTAACCCCCGGATTAGATTTAGATATTAATGCCGCCAGTATCACCACGGGTAATATTAATACTTCTGCTAGTTTAGGTCAATCCGTTGCCCCTTCTGTGGGTGACGTTAACTTTAATTCTTCGAGCAGTATTAACGCAGGTAACATTGAAGCCAATAGTAATACTGGTCAACAAGGGGGAAATATTACCTTAAATGGCGTTGGGGATATTAATAGCGGTAATATATCATCTTTTTCTAATGGTTCTAATTCGAGTGCCAATGGTGGTACAGTTAATATTCAAACTCAGGGTAATTTAAGTACAGGTAGCATTATCTCTCGCTCTTGTGCCGGGGGAGAAAGTTGTGGCAGTTTGGGGGTAGAAGATGTCATTAGTGGTGATGGTGGCAATATTAGCTTACAAGTAGGGGGAAATATTGAAATCTTAGGAACTATTGATTCTCGCTCTTTTGCTGGTTCTAATTTTGGTAGTGCGGAAACGGGAAATGCTGGAGATATTTCCATAATTGCAGGTAATGATATTACAGTTGGTTCATCATCAGATACTCTAAATATTTTGGCTTCTTCTAGGGCATTAGCACCTTTTGATGTTACTGCTTCTAATGGGGGAAGTGTTAATGTTCAAGCAGGGGGAAATGTTAATTTTAACAGTGACAATCTCGGTTTGATTGAAACTACTTCTTTCGCTTTAGAAATTAGTGAAAGTAATGATGATATTGTGGGAGTGATTAATAGTGGTAATGGAGGAGATGTTACGGTTGATGCTTTAGGGGAAATCAATCTCGGAGTTTCTATTTTTACTAACTCAGGATATTTTTGTGATAACGGCTGTGAGTTTGGAGAAAGGGGAGTAGGGGGATTAATCACCCTCGATAATGCTTCTTCTGAGAGTCCTAATATTAATAATATTACTGTCAATGGTGAGTTATTTTCCGCCGCAGTGGGAGGAGGAGGAAATATTGTTATCGAAAGTCGAGGAGATATTAATGTACTTAATAACATAAGTGCTGGTTCTTCTGTTGAGGCAATTAATGCTCAAGGGGTAACTGGTAACGGCGGGAATATTACGATTGATACTATCGGCAACCTGAATATTACTGGTAATGTTGATACTTCTACTTCTGCAACTTCTGATTTAGATGGTATCTCAGGTAATGGCGGTAATATTACTCTTAATGCTCTATCTATCACAGCAGGAAATATAAATAGTAGTACCAGAATTAACTCAGAAACGGGTCAAGAAAATAGTGGTAATGGTGGTGACATCAACTTAAGCGCGATCGAGGATATTGAGGTAAATACAATTAATAGTAGTAGCCAAAATGGAACGGGCGGTAATATAAATATTTCAACTACCGGTAAATTAAGAGTGTTGAACACCATTGGAGAAAGAAATATCAGCATTGACAGCACTGGCGAAGATGGTGGAGGTTCAATTTTAGTCGATTTATTCCCTAATGGTATCGAAGAAGGACAAACCACTGATTCTCGTTTACCCTTTACCGTCGGCAACTCAGAAGATAACGGCACAGAAGGTCTTATCAGTAATACACAATTCAGTATTGTTGAAGGCGAGTATTTTAACACTGTCACAGAAGGGAATATCACCGTTAATTTATTACCTCAAACTCCCGTAGAGCCTCCTGTAGAGCCTCCTGTAGAGCCCCCTGTAGAACCCCCTGTAGAGCCTCCTGTAGAGCCTCCCGTAGAGCCTCCTGTAGAGCCTCCTATTGAACCCCCTGTAGAACCTCCTATTGAACCTCCTTTGGAAACAGAAAGACGCTTCCCCATCAGTAATCCAGATAATTCTGTAATACGTCCCAATGAAGATATTGTTCAAAATATTGCTTTACTGCCCCAAGATGCACCCATTGTAACCATTAGTCAGGCAAGAACAATCTTACTCAACCTTGAAAAAGAAGTGGGAGAAAAACCTGCTATTGTCTATGTAAGTTTTACCCCCAAAGGTTATCAACCATCAGACTTTGACGAAGATTTTGCCCGTCGAGAAATTAATAACACCAATGAATATAGTCAAGTTGAAATTGACACCAATAAAGTACAACCAAATATCGCTCCTCCTTCTTCTCCTGACGATATTTTAGATATTTTAGTTATTACTAATGAGGGTAATCCCATTCGTATGGTTTTACCTGTAACTCGTCAACAAATCACCCAAACTGCTACAGATTTATGGTCAAGTGTAGCGAATCCTTTTGATTTGAATGATAGCTATAAACCTTATGCTAGTGATTTATATAATTGGTTAGTAAAACCCATTGAAAAACAATTACAAGAGCGAGAAATTTCTAACTTATTATTTATTCTTCCCGCCGAGATTCGTTTTACTCCTTTAGCGGCTCTTTATGATCAAGATAGTCAAGAGTTTTTAGTAGAAAAATATAGTAGCGGTTTAGCACCTAGTTTAAATCTAAATGATAATCGTTTTCGCCCCATTCAAGATTTAAGTTTATTAGCTATGGGGGCTTCTGATTTTTCTTATCCTAATGTGATACCTTTACCGGCTGTTGCCTTGGAATTACCAACTATCAGAAAAGTTTGGACAGGAGAAAATATTACAGACTCCCAAAACTATCTCAATGAAAACTTTACCCTAGAACAAATCAAAAATAATTTAAGCCGTCAATCCTATGGAATTGTCCATTTTGGTACTCATGGGGAGTTTAATTACACTGAGACGCAAAATAGCTTTATTCAATTGCATAATAGTCGTTTAAACTTAGAAGAAGTACGTCAATTAGGTTTAAATGATCCTCTAGTTGAGTTAATGGTATTAAGTGCCTGTGAAACCGCTTTTGGTAATGAAATAGCTGAATTAGGGTTTGCAGGGTTAGCGGTACAAGCAGGGGTAAAAACGGCAATGGGTAGTGTTTGGCAAGTGAGTGATACTGGTACTCTTGCATTAATGACAGATTTTTATAGTCAGTTGAAATCAGCACCCATCAAAGCGGAAGCACTAAGACAAGCTCAATTAAATCTTTTACGGGGGAAAGTGTACAAAGCAGAGGATGGAAATTCTATTGTTACCCCTAATCTCTCTGTTTCTTTGGAGGGTTTACCAGAAAATTCTCGTCAGAAAGAAAATTTTTCCCATCCTTTCTATTGGGCTCCTTTCACTATGATTGGGAATCCTTGGTAATTTATTCAACTTATTATTGGTACAATGAAGCGAGAAGCCCACCCTATTATACCAACGGTTAGTAACGTGGTACTTCGCTAATGTTTAATCATAAGGAATCTACTGATAATGATCAACGACAAAGATATTGAATATATGCGTCAGGCGATCGCACTAATGCGAGAGGCAGGAGTTGTCAAGAAAACAGGAGGGGCATTTGGAACAGTTGTAGTCAAAGACGGAGAAGTAATTGGGGCTTCTGGGAATAGTGTTTTGCGAGACAACGATCCTACAGCCCATGCAGAAGTAAACGCTATTCGTCAGGCTTGTAAGAAATTAGGTACTGTTGATTTATCAGGAGCAGTTTTATATAGTAGCTGTGAATGTTGTCCGATGTGCTATGCAACGGCTTATTGGGCTAGAATTTCTAAAATCTACTATGCGGCGGGTTGGAGTGATTTTGCAGATCTTTTTGATGATGCTAATATTCAAGAGGACTTAGTAAAAGAATATAAAAATCGACTACTTGCTCCCGAGCAAATTCTTCAAGAAGAAGCCCAAGCCGTTTGGCAAGAATTCAGAGAACTTCCCGATGGTGCAAGATATTAATGGTACATCAAATATAAATAACCTCGGTTCGGTTTAAGAATATCGGATAAGGTTAGGTGTCGGGTTTCAGGTTTCAGGTTTTGGAAGAAAGTAATGAGTAACGAGTAACGAGTAATTATCAACTATTCACTATTCATTAAATTGCCCTTTTCTCCATCACTCATAGATGAAAATTTATCCCGAACTCAGGTTAAATATTGTTATTACCAAAAATTAATTGGAATATGTCGGAAAATTTGCAACAGTATAAAAAGAGCAAGAAAAATGGTTATTAATGCTAATAATTGCTCTTTTTTTGTGCCTTTACCTTCTAACCAATTTTGATAGAGACGACTAACCCAAGGAACTGCAAACCAACCAGTTATGGCAACACTACAAAAATTACCAAAAAGCATCCATGTAGGAAAATCGATTAAAGATGGTTTTTTTAAAAGTAAATTAAATAGCATAACAGTGGGATAAAGTACCAGTAAAACTAAAAGGTTAATTTTCCACACTGGAGAAGAATTATTAATACTTTGTTTTATCCAACGGGTATAACTCTCGAAATTCCCTTCCCCCTGAAAAGGATAACCATTATTTTCTTCTGCAGAAAGTAACTCTCGTCTCTCTTGACTATCAATCCAGTGAATACAATTCTCTGGGGTGTCAAATCGTAATATAGTTTCAAAAACAAGGGTTTCTCCTTGTTCAATTAATACAGGCAAATCTTCACTAATATAGCCTTGATATTTTTGAGCTCGTGTCCTTAATCTTTCTTGAAATTGTAAAAAATCATTATAAGCAGAGGGATTTATTCTATGTATAAAACGATATTCAAAGTATTGATCAGATACTTGCGGTTGTGAAGAGGAAGAACCCATAATAGAGTGAATAGTTAATAGTGAATAATTAATAATATTACTGCTTACTCCTAACTCTTGTCCCCTTCTCTACTCATCCTCCTTTGCCTCTTTAACTTTGCCCTTCGATTTTAATTTTTAATCAATTCATTTGCCATGATTGAGTCATAAGCCTGTTTTGCCGCCGCCTGTTGAGATGCCTTTTTTGTTCCTCCTTTACCAGTGCCTAAAAGTTTGTCTTGCAACCAAACTTCTGCAATGAAACGTTCATTTTCTTTGACAAAAGATTCACTTTGTCTAACTTTATAAATTGGAAGAATTTTATATTTTCCTTGAGTCCATTCTTGTAAGGCATCTTTATAATTTTCACGAGCGGGATCAGCGTGTACTTGAATTGCTTTTTCTTGTAATATGGGATCTAACCAAGGTCTAATTAAACTCATATCCTTCGTGCTTTCATATAAAGCCCCCAACACTGCTTCAAAACAGTCTGCTAAACGAGAAGGTTTACCCCATTTATCATTTCTTACTCCTCCAGAAGCCAATAAATACATTTCTAAGCCGTACTGTTCGGCAATTTCAGCTAAAAAGCGATCGCTCACTAATATAGAACGAATAGCGGCAAAATCCCCTACGGGTAAATCAGGATAAGTTTCTAACAATAATTCTGCACAGGATAAACGGATGACAGCATCACCAACAAATTCTAATTGTTCATAGTTATCTTTGGGAGAAATACTAGGATGAGTTAAAGCTAAATCTAATAAGTGCCAGTTAACTAAAGATACATCTTGTAAGCCCAACTTTTGTAATAATTTTCTTAAGTCTTTCTTTCTGCGAGGATCTTGAATCACTTTCATATACAATTAATCTATCTATATAGTTACTAATTTTACGGACATTTATTCCATCTAACTAGCTTTATACGATTTAACTCGTAATGGGTCAACTACAAACCTCACTATCGAATCCCTGTTAAAAACAGACTCTCCGACTACTTTTCTACCAATATTCAGACTACCGTTTACATCTGCTGAATATAAATAACCATTACTGGCGGAGAATAAACCTCTATTTAACCTTTTCCCCAAATATTTCTCTTGTTTTTTTACGGGTTCTAAATCTAAAAAGCTACATTTTGAGGTATAGCTTTCTTCTGTTGTTATTACTTTTATTCCCACTAATTGTGCTTTATAGGTTAACTGTTGGATTAATTTGTCATGGGGAATATTGACAAAGTTTTGATTATTTTTTTTACCCAGTTTTATTCCTTGTTTCCAGTTTTTATTTTGCCCAATTACCAATAAACTTATGTTATTCTCTAGTAAATTATTTATTATATATCTACTAGCTGTGTGGAGGTAATAATCCACTTTATTATTTCTTTTTAAAATCAAAGATTGTATTCTTTTCGAGGTTTTTTGTTTATCATTTAATTGAGATTTTAACTGAGCAATTCTTTTATTATAATAGTGATTACATGATTTTAATGCCCTCCCACAAATTAATTTTGGTTGAAATCCTTTTTTATTTGATGTTAAGACAGCTAAGTTATTTAAACCTAAGTCTATATAGGCTGAATTATCAAAAATAATTGTTTCTTTCTCTGGTTTTTCATAGACTATTTCCACTAAATAAACTCCTGTTTTTGGAATTAGTCTTACTTCTAAAATTTCCTTAATATCTGTTTTTATTAAGATGTTACTTTTGGAGGGATTTACTAATCCTTTTTTGAGATATTTTACGGAAATAGCTTGATAATTATAAGTGACAATATTTCTTCCTTTTACTTTGTCTTTATAACGAGGTAATTTTGGTTTCCCCGTAAATTTAGACGGGTTTTGTTTATATTCTTTAACAGCAGATTGATAAGATTTAAAGGTTTTTTCTACTTGTTTTAAAACTAATTGACTCACTTTTGATGGTAATAATCTATAGTCTATTCCTCCTTTTAATTGATGATAAAGTTGATTTTGACTAGGAATTTTTTCTCCTTTAAAAAAGGCTTGGCGACATAAATAAATTCCACAGTTATAAAGATTTTTCGACAAGAAAGTTAACTTATCTATGTCTTGATAAAACTGATTATTTGGTTTAATTAGATGTCTCTGAACTAATTTCATTTTGGTTTTCTTTTAAACATTGTATTAAGCATTCGGTTTTTCGAGTACGTCTTCTCATGGAATAGAGTCTAGCACGAAAAGAAGTAATAATTGCCACAAAATCTTGCATTAAATCATCTTTTCTTTCTTCAGCTAAATTAACTACTTCTATATCTTTGCCTTGTTTATTTAGCAGAACTTTTAAGTAGTTAAATCCGACTCTAGTTAGTCTATCTTTATGCTCACAAATAATTAAAGAATAATCATCTTTAAGCAATAATTCGATTAACTTTTTCCGATTATCATTTACACCACTGCCAACTTCCTTAACAACTCTCTTTTCTTAATTGTAAACCTTGACGTACCACTTGAGATCCTACGTCTCGACTGTTTCCTTTCTCTGATAAGTGGCGTTTCCAGATTTTACTGCCCGGTTGTCCTGCAAAAATTTGCAAAGTGTGCCTCATGATAGTATTTAATTTTAGGTTTCGAGATGTCCATAAGTCAATATAAGGATAAAGAGATTCAACAATTTCCTCTCTGGTTTTGATTGGTTCTGAACTTCCGTAAATTTCTTGATCTATAGATGCAAATAGATAAGGGTTATCATAAGCGGCTCTTCCAATCATTACCCCATCAACTTTTGTTAAGTGTTGTTTCGTGGCTTCAATGGTCTTAATTCCACCATTAATCTCAATGGTTAAATGAGGCAAATCTTGCTTAATTTGATATACATCTTCATAACGTAAAGGAGGAATTTCCCGATTTTCTTTCGGACTTAATCCCTGTAACCATGCTTTTCGGGCGTGAATTATGAAGCGATCGCACCCTGTACTACTAACGATTTTAATAAAATTCAATAAATCCCCATAGGAGTCTTGATCATCAATACCAATACGGTGTTTTACTGTCACGGGAATATTTACCGCTTTATTCATTGCTTCAACACAACGAGCAACGGTATCAGGTTGAGCCATTAAACAAGCTCCAAAATTACCGTTTTGAACTCTTGAACTAGGACACCCCACATTAAGATTGATTTCATCATAACCCCAATCTGCTCCGATTTTGGCGCATTCTGCCAGTTGTTGAGGGTTATCTCCCCCTAATTGTAAAGCAACGGGTTTTTCTTCGGGGGAAAAATCTAATAATTTAGTGCGATCGCCGTGTATTATAGCTTGAGTCGTAATCATTTCCGTATAAAGTAAGGTATGTTTAGTCAATACACGCATTACATAACGAAAATGTCTATCAGTATAGTCCATCATTGGAGCGATACTAACTCGATAATAAGGGTTCGGAGTTCGGAGTTCGGAGTTCGGAGTTAAAGTTAACATATTAAAAATGAAGAAAAAGGCAATGGGCAAAGGTAAATAACCTCAGTTCGGTTTAAGAATATCCAACAAGGTTAGGTGTCAGGTTGCAGGTTGCAGGTTGCAGGTGGTAGGGGTTTTTAGCAAGGGGCTTTCTTCTGACCTAGGCAAGGGGCTTAAGCCCCTTGTTTAAGTCAGTTCGGATTAAGGCAATTTTATCGTTGTTTCTAAGAAGCTATAAGGTTTTCTGACTAGGAGAAAATAATGCTTTCAGCTTATCCCGAACTCAGGTTAAATAGTTTATAGTCAATAGTCAATAGTCAATAGTCAATAGTTGATAATTAAGAATTAAAAACCCCGTTCATGACCGAAGGGAGTGTAAGAGCCCTCAGTGCGAACTCTCCGAACTAAATTCCCCCTCTCCCCTCATCACCTCATCACCTCATCCCCTAAACACCCCAATACCTCGACACCTGCAACCTGACTCATAACTTCTCCTCAATAACCTAATTATCCGCTCCCTCAATCGGTGCAAAACCCTGTCTTTGGATATTTTCCGTCACGACACGGGGTTCTAAGAATTGTAACAAATAATCAGGACCTCCTGCTTTTGAGCCGACTCCAGATAGTTTAAAACCACCAAAAGGTTGACGAGCGACGATCGCGCCTGTGATACCTCGGTTAATATATAAATTACCCACCTCAAACTCCTTACTGGCCCTGTCGATATGGGCAGGAGTACGAGAGTATAAACCCCCTGTGAGAGCGTAATCTGTACCATTGGCTATTTTGAGAGCGTTATCAAAATTTTCTGCTCGAATTACCGCTAAAACAGGTCCAAATATTTCTTCTTGGGCAATTACCGCATCTTCAGAAATATCTGTGAAAACAGTGGGAGGGACAAAGTAACCTGTTTCAGGAGTAGACACTTGAATGGCTAACTTACCTTCTTTTTTCCCTTGTTCAATGTATTCTAAAATACGGGCTTGGGCAGTAGCATCGATAACAGGTCCTACTTTTGTACTAGGATTTTTCGCATCTCCCACATTAATGGATTTGACGGCTTCGGTTAAACGCTCCACAAAGCTATCATAGACAGAGTTTAGCACGATTACCCGTGAACAAGCAGAACATTTTTGCCCACTGAAACCAAAGGCAGACTGCACAACCCCTGCTACTGCTTGATCCAAATCTGCACTTTCATCGATAATAATGGCATTCTTACCCCCCATTTCCGCAATAACACGCTTGAGATGCTTCTGTTTTGGTTGCAATATCGCCGCATCCGCATAAATTTTACAACCCACTTCCCTTGAACCCGTAAAAGCGATTAAATGAATATCAGGATGTTTAACGAGATAATCGCCAACAACTGAACCTTTACCCGGTATATATTGGAAAACTCCCTTCGGAATCCCCGCTTCTACTAAAATTTCTGCAATTTTTGCCCCAATTACCGTGCTAGTTGCCGCAGGTTTGAGTAAGGCACAATTTCCAGCTACCAACGCCGCTACCGTCATCCCCGTAGCAATGGCAAAGGGAAAATTCCAAGGGGAGACAATTAAGGCAATACCTTTAGGTTGATAGAAATAGCGATCGGTTTCTCCTGCTACATCATAATTATAACCACGATCGAGCCTTTCCATTTCTGTGGCATAATAACGGCAAAAATCAATAGCTTCGGAGACTTCTGGATCACCCTCTTTAATGATTTTACCAACTTCATAACACATCCAAGCAATTAATTCATGGCGACGAGCCTCCATTATGTCTCCTGCTTTGCGCAAAATATCCGCCCTTTCTTTGACAGGGGTTTTACTCCAAGTTTTAAAAGCCAATGAAGCTGATTCCATCGCCTCATCCGCTTGGGAGAGGGAAATTAAGCCAATTTTTCCGACAACCTCACTGGGATGAGAAGGATTAACCGAGTCGATATAGGTTTCTGTTTCCACATATTCGCCGTTAATCAGGGGTAAATAGGTTTTCCCGAGCTGATTATGGACTTTTGTTAAGGCTTGTCGGGCTTTACTCAGGTTTTCTTCCCTACCATAATCCGTATCAGGGGCAGGGTTAAAGTCTTTATCCTTCGTTATTGCCATCACATCGAGACTTTCTTTTCCCTTATTAAGACTATCTCTATCATCTCCTCCCTTATTAAGATTATCCAGACTTTCTTCCCTCTTAGTAAGATTATCCAGATTTTCTCCCCCCTTAGTAAGGGGGGTTGGGGGGGTTACTCTAGGAGGTGCGATTAATTCTGCGATGGGTTTTTCCTCCGAATTTTGCCGTAAAAAAGAGCTATTAGCGGTATTTTCCAGTAAACGGCGGATTAAATAAGCCATACCCGGTAATAACTTACCATAGGGGGCATATACTCGCACTCTATAGCCTTTCTTGACAATAGCTTTAGCTAAACTCTCTCCCATGCCATAGAGTATCTGACACTCAAATCTGCGTTTCGGAATCCCCAAACTTTCCGCAATGGCGATCGCCGAGGCTTGAGTGCGGACATTATGAGATGCGATCGCACCGTAGAGATATTGATGATTTTCGAGGAGAAGACGAGTTAAATTCTCATAGTTAATATCTGTTTCAGGTTTTTGATTAAATACGGGTTGTGTCCAGTGATTTTGACGAGATTTGATGGTTTCTTGATCCCAATATGCCCCTTTTACTAACCTAACGGTAATGGGATTACCTCGTCTTTTCGCCCAATTAATCCACTTTCTCAAATCATTCTCGGAATCCCTTAAATATCCCTGAATTGTCACCCCAATATCGGTACGAGAGCGAAATTCATCTTCCATCAACAACTCCTGTAAAATGGCAATGGTGACATCTTTATAATTGTATTGCTCCATGTCGAAATGCACCGCCGCTCCGTATTCTTTAGCGTGTCTCAATAAAGTACGGATGCGATCGCACACTTTTATTTTACCACCGTCAGGATCAACAGGATCAAATTGAGAGTAAAAAGCCGTTAACTTGACAGAAACTTGCACTTTCGGGAGATTTTCTCCGTCAGCCATGTCAATTTCGGGAACAGTTGCCCATTTTTGAGCTTGAGTGCTTAATTCAGTAATTAAATCCAAATAACTTTGTAAATATGACTCCGCTTCTCTTTCCGTAATCACTGCTTCCCCTAACAAGTCGATGGTAAAGCCCATTTTTTCCTTACGCATCCTTTCCACAGCCTTAATTACTTCTTTGATGGTTTCCCCTGAAATGTATTTATAGGCGAGAGTTTCCACCGCTTTAGTGATAGTGGAAGCGGCAATTTGAGCTGGAGGAGAATTTGGTTCGGTAAAATTCAATAAACCCTTTAACTCATTAGGCAATTCCACCTCTTCCGCCGTCAAATACTGTTGCAGATGACGCATAACCTCCCCTTTACTCTGTAACGCAGGTAAGGCATCGATGAAACGGAATAATTGCACCCTCAAACCGGGATTACTCATCGTCCAATTCATCAGTTTATCATCAAACTGCATCTGTTCTTTGAGACGACTGAAAATATTACCTTTCTGTCTGGTTGCGAGAATCAACTCTTGGGCGATTGCTTGAGTTTTTTCTTCGTATTGAGAGGGATTTAATTGTGAGGAAACCACCATAATTTTTCTGCTAAAATGTAGCTGATTATACTTAATTTTTTGTGGATAAAATCTAGTTAAAATGCAGTTTTTGCATCATAACAGTATAGTTTTTCTAAGGTAATATCCTATCATATATATATAGGAAAAAAAGAAAAAAATAGTTAGTTATTATTGCTTAATTAGCAAAAATTATAATGCTTTTTAAAATCGAGTTTTTTGTGTTTTATCGTGTAAGCAAAAGTCATCTATATGTAATAAAGTAAGAAAAATACTTACATTTTTTTCAATCCATTGAAGTGAGTAAAAAAGTAATTTAATAAACATTAAAGAGGAGAAAGAGGAAACTAACTCTTAATTACTAATCACTGATAAAAATGGCTCTATCACTTCTCGTCGTGTAAATTATTAGTTAGGGTAGGCTGAAAGGCAATAGGGGATTATTAAATAATAATTTATAAACTTTTAGTTTTTATTTTACTATAAACACTATTCCATAAAGGTTATGAAAGTTCTGTTTCTCTTAATTTATCATAACCACACTCTGAAGAACCATAAAAATAACCCTTACACTACCAAAAATTTTATATAAAACTCAAGTTTAATATAGGGGCTAATGGTGTAAATTTATTCTATTAAATCAAAACTTAATCAAAATTTAATCAAATCAAATATGAGTAAAGTATTATTAGTTGATGACATGAAAGCTGAATTAGATTTATTGCATCAATACCTAACAGAGGCAGGTTATGATGTAACAACGGCTAACAATGGAAAAGAAGCTCTTGAAATGGTAGATAATAATAAACCAGACATAATCGTAACAGATTGGATGATGCCAGAGATGGGCGGGTTGGATTTATGTCGTCAATTAAAGAAAAATCCTAATACAGCAACGATTCCTGTGGTAGCTTGTACAGCAAAAAATCGAGATGTGGATAAAATGTGGGCAACAAAGCAAGGGGTTAAGGCTTATGTTATTAAACCCTGCACGAAAGAAGATTTAGTCAATGCGGTGAAATCGGCTATTAATTCTTAAATCTTTTCTTTGATTGGAGAATTAGGGGAAGATGTTTTAGGTGGATAAGGGGAGGGAGATAAGGTGTCAGGTTTCAGGTTTCAGGTTGCAGGTGTCAGGGTGTTTAGGGGATGAGGTGATGAGGGGAGAGGGAGAAACAAGTAATGAGTAAGGAGTAATGAGTTAAGGGTTTTTAATTCTTAATTCTTAATTCTTAATTTTTAATTATCAACTATTCACTATTCACTATTCACTAATTGCCTTTGTCTTTTTGAAATCTATATTATGTCTATGTCTGAATCTGTTTCTATTTCTTCTAAGTTAGAGCAATTATTACCACAACTATTTGAAAATAAAGACCTAAGAGGCGATCGCTACTTAAGATTTCAGTTAGATGCGGGTATTACTGCTTTAATACCTATTGATGATGTCAGAGAATCGCTACTAATTGATAGAGATAAAATTACTCCTGTGCCAAAAATGTCCCCTTTTATTATGGGAGTAATCAATTCTCGCGATCGAGTCTTTTTGGTGATGGACTTGCCTTTGTTAGTTAATTTAACTCCTATTTCTGCCTATGCAAGAGAGTATAACTTAGTAGTTGTTAATATTGCCCCTTTTATTCCTAATAATAATTCTCATTCTTCTGAATTATGGCTTGGTTTAGCGGTGCATAAGATAGAGGGTATCACTAGAACCGAGCAAAAACCAATTAAAGACGATTCTTCAACCCCATTATTTTCGGAAAAAAGCCTAGATGAATATATTTATGGCTGGATTATTGAACAAAATCAAACTTTAGCGGTTTTAGATTTAGTTAAGATAGTTAAGAAAAGTTTTTAATATTGATTTAATAATCTTATATTTAGTTAAAATTCACAGATAAAAAAATGATTAGTCCCAATTCTACTTTTCCCCTACAAAACGAATCTTCAGAAAAAGAAGATATTTCTTCTCTCCAACCTTCAGGGCAAAATAAGCTAGAGGGTGAAGACATTATCAAAAAGGGGGGAACTTTTAGACAAAGACTATTAACGACTATCTTACCCACTACTTTAATCCCCTTAATTGTTGCTAGTTCTATAACCATTAATATTACAAGTTACAGAGCAGAAAGAGATGAGTTAAATCGCCTAGAAGAAATTGCTATTTTGGGCGAGGAAATAACTGGAAGATATTTTCAAAATGCCTTGAGGCTGAAAGAAGAATTACAAACAAATCCTTTAATTATTCAGGCAATAGAAGATAGTAGTCAAATTGTTGAATCTCAAGGATTATTGCAACAGTCTATTCCTCAATTAGAAAGTAATTTTGCTCAAAATAAGTTATTGATACCGAATGTAACTCTAAATAATTACCTCAAAGGGTTATCTGATAGCCGGGGAATCTCAGAAATTATCATTACAGACCCCAATGGCTTTAATGTTGCTTATAGCTCTACTCCTAGTGATTTTGTACAAAGTGATGAGCAATGGTGGCAAATAGGAAGTAAAGAGGGGGAAAAAATTCTCAATTCTGTATTTGATGAGTCAATAAACACCGTTGTAGTTGAAACTGTCAGTACTTTAAATGAATTTAACAATGGAGCAGTTTTTGGAGTTGCCAAGATTAGTGTATCAGTACAAACTTTACAAGAAACCTTAGCTAATCTTTTAAACAGAGAAATAGTCGGTACAACAGTATTGCAAATTATTGATGGTCAAACGGGAAATTTATTAAATTCGATCGCACCAGAGACTCTTAATATATCAACAAGCCAAATTGTTGGGGGTGAGGTTGTCACTCAAGTGGCAAAAGTTTTTTTAGAAAATCAGTCTAATAATAATCTTTTGGAATTACAAAATCAATTAAATCAAATACCCAATTTATCAAATATAGATGTAAGAGAGCGAATAAAAGGAGAAGATTTGAAAGTACTAACTTTTCAGTTAAATGGACGATTTTTTAAAATGTTGTCTATTCCTGAAACTAATTTTTTGGGAGTAATTTCTGTTGATCAAAGTGAAATTTATCGAGAAGGAAATCAATTAGCTTTTATTTTTGGTTCTCTGGCTTTTTTCTTAGCAATTCTTGCCATTGCTAGTATTATTCTTTTAGCACAAAACTTCTCTGAACCCTTAACTAATCTAACCAATAAAGCGAAACAGGTAGCACAAGGAAATTTAGAAGTTGAGGCAACTTTAGAAGGAACAGAAGAAAATCGTATTCTTGCTTATAATTTTAATGGCTTAGTAAAACGGGTAAAACAACTTATTCAAGAACAAGAAGCGATCGCCAATCAACAAATAGAAGAAAAAGAAAAATTAGAAATGGGGATTTACCAACTACTAGAAGACTTACAAGACGCAGTAGATGGAGATTTAACGGTGAGAGCAAGTTTAAGTTCGATGGAAATGAGTACCGTTGCCGATTTATGTAATGCTATTCTCGATAGTTTACAAGATATTGCTTCTCAAGTACAAAAATCCAGTAAACAAGTAATTTCCGCTTTAGAAAAAGATGAACAATCTATCAAAGAATTGACCAAAGAAGCGATCGAAGAAAACTATAAAACTATGGATACATTAGTATCAGTAAAAAATATGTCAGAAACTATCGCCAAAATTGCACAAAGTGCGAACCAAGCCGCCACCCTTGCAGATGATGCTTACTCTGCCACCGAAGAAAGTTCTAAAGGTATGGATGCAACAGTAAATACTATTGTTAGTCTCAGAAATACGGTGGGAGAAACCGCAAAAAAAATGAAACGCTTGGGGGAATCTTCCCAAAAAATTTCACAGGTAGTATCTTTAATTGAAGAAATTGCTTTAAAAACGAACCTTCTTGCCATTAATGCCAGTGTAGAAGCAAGTCGAGCAGGAGAACAAGGACAAGGTTTTACAGTGGTAGCAGAACAAGTTGGGGCATTAGCGGAGCAATCTGCTTCAGCAACCAAGGAAATTGCTAAAATCGTGGCAGAAATTCAAAGAGAAACCCAAGAAGTCACCAATGCAATGGAGTCTGGTACAACCCAAGTAGTAAATACAACCCAACTGGTAGAAACCACAAAACAACAATTAGAACAAGTTTTAACTCGCTCTCGTAATATTAACCAGTTAATGCAAAGTATTTCTCAATCCACTGTCTCTCAGGCTCAAACATCCCAAACCGTACAAGAATTAATGGAACAAATAGCCTATCAGTCAGAGGAAAGATTAGACTACTCACAAAAAATTGTGGAATCAATCCAAGCCACATCACAAATTGCTCAACAGTTAGAGTCGGCGGTAGAGCAGTTTAAAGTCAGCGAGGAAAATACCGTCATTAATTAAATTAGATATAGAATCTTCGATTATTTTTATTAAGAATTAGGAGTGCGTGAACAATGTTATAAATCATAAAGGGAGATAATGTTAATGCTTTGGCTACGATGAATGGATTTATTTGTTTTTTCATTAGTGATAAATTCATCAACTTGAAGTAATTTAGCTGATGCAATATGTAAAGAATCCATTGCTCCTGTACCATAATTACTAGCTTCCTCTAATGCTTTTTTTATTATATTTTCTAAGTCTGTAGCCCAATAAAATACTGCTTCAAAATAAGTTTTATAAAATTCTATTTCAGCTTGTTTTTTATTATAAATAGCCTTGGGTAACCTCAGTTCGGTTTAAGAATATTGGATAAGGGTAGGTGTCAGGTTTCAGGTTGCAGGTTGCAGGTGTTGAGAGAAAGTAATAAATAACGAGTAATGAGTAACAAATAATGAGTGTTCGGGGTTTTTAATTCCTAATTCTTAATTATCAACTATTCACTATTTACCTTCGCCCCTAGCGGCAAAAATTAATACCCCTGAGTCAATAAAGGTCTTTTTCATAATTATTGGATTAACTTTGCCAGTATTCTCATTGTCTCATTTTTTTTTCTATTTCCACCTGTTCAGCAGTTAATAAAGGTTCTCCTTCAGCGATAATTTTTGCTCTAATTGCCCTTAATTTTTTCCCCAATGACGATGGTTGTTTTTTTGATTGATAGGTCAATTTTTCTGTTGAATAATTATTTTCAATATAACTAGCTATTTCTTCTAATTTGGAGGTAGGTAATTTATCTAAATAGTTATTAATTTTTTCTTTAATTTGCAATTTTGTCATTGGTTTTTCCTCCTAAAATTTGATATTTTTATCTTAACCTGAGTTTTGGATAAGCTGAAAGCAGACCAACTCGTAGTCAGAAAACCTTATAGCTTCTTCTTAGAAATAACGATAAAATTGCCTTAACCCGAACTGACTTAAACAAGGGGCTTAAGCCCCTTGCCTAGGTCAGAAGAAAGCCCCTTGCTAAAAACCCCTACCACCTGCAACCTGCAACCTGACACCTGACCTTTTTTAAATTGAAATTGCCATTCCAGCACGATGCCAAAGGCACTGCCTCTGTCCGCACTTACCCTCATATACGAAAAAACTAGATAAATCGATAAAAAAATGGATCAAGAACAAATAAAAATGAATTTCCTCGATGAAGCGGAGGAGTGTTTTGATAGTATTGAGTCTGCGTTACTGCATATTAGTTCTACTGTTGCCGAAACAGAAAAAATAGACTTAGCTTTAAGGGCGGCTCACTCGGTGAAAGGGGGGGCGGGGATGATGGGATTTATGACTTTAAGTGAAGTTGCCCATCGTTTAGAAGATTTTTTGAAAATTTTACGGGTACATTATCATTCGACTAATATTGATGTTGCGATCGAAACTTTATTATTACAGAGTGTAGATCAAATGCGTCATATCAGTGATTTGTACCGTCATGGGTTAGAAATAGACGAAAATTTAAGTCGAGATTTAGAGATTATTTTCACAGGCTTACAAGAATATTTAGGAGAACTTACCCCAGAAGACGAGGATTTTTTGTTTACTCAAAATGAGCAGGTTGATTCGGCTTCTTTGATGTTTGAGGAAGGGGCGCAGAATATTATTGATAATTTTGCTCGGTCGATGGAAAATTTATCGGTCGAGGAATTAAAATTTACTTTACAGTCTGCCTGTGAACAACTATCCTTTTGCGCTCAGTTAGCAGAATTAACCCCAGTTATAGAACTTTGTCAGTCTATTCAACAACATGCTGAAATTATTGAAACAGAAAATATTAAAGCTCTTTGTGATGAAGCAATAAAATCTTGGCGACGCACTCTTGCTTTAGTTATGCGCGGTAGCTTAGATAAATTGCCTTCTAGCTTGGATGTCTCTTTTATGCCCCTAGAGGAAAATTTAGTTAGTTGGGATGAAGATGATTTATCCTCCTTGACGGATGCCCTTGATACTGTCACTACAACAAACTTATTCTCTCCAGAAGAAACATTCGATGAAAATGATTTATCTTCCCTAAGTGATGCTCTCGATAACTTAACTTCTGAGGAAATATCCTTGGAGGAAGATTTGGTAACGAATAACAACCGAGAAGATACTGAGGAGTTGTTAATTCCTGAAGAAGAATTAGCCTTATTGGAAAATGCTTTATCTGAGGCAATTAGTGAAACAACCGAAGAAATTAATACACCCGTTATCAATCAAGCAAAGCCAACTATTTCCAAAACTTCTAGCCGTCAAACTGTCAGAATTTCCACAGAACAAATTGAACAGTTAAATAATTTATTTGGCAAGTTAATTTTAGAACGAAATCGGGTTAATTCCCATTTAGAACAATTAAAAAACTTTGTGGAATTGATGAATCAACGGATGAGTAAGTTAGAAGACTCTAATCGCCTTTTGCGTGATTGGTACGATCGCACTTCCGTAGCGGATTTAATTACTGTTACTCAAGGGGGTGGTATTGCTTCAAAAAACGTTGCCAGTAGTCCTTTAAATGAGCAGTTTGACGCTTTAGAGATGGACAGATATACTGATGTTCATTTGATTTCTCAGGGGCAAATAGAGACGATTGTGCAGTTAAAAGAGGTGGGAACTGATATTAACTTGGAACTGCTGGAAGTAAACCGAGGAATGCAAGAACTAAATCAAACGATGCGATCGCTGCAAAAAAATGTGACTCAAATTCAAATGCGCCCTTTCAGCGACTTAGTTAAAGGCTTTCCCCGTTTGATGCGAGACTTAAGTATTCAATATCATAAACAAGTAAACCTCACCATTGAAGGAAAAAACACCCTGCTCGATCGCACCTTTATTGAATCTCTGAATGCACCGATGGTACATTTGATTCGCAACGCCTTTGATCACGGAATCGAATCACCCCAAACCCGTCAAGAAAAAGGAAAAGCCACCATGGGGAACATCAAATTAAGTGCCGTCAACCGAGGAACAAAAACCATTATTACCATTGAAGATGATGGGGCAGGAATTAACTTGGACAAAATCAGTCAAAGACTCCAAGAAATGGGTTTTAGCCCAGAGCAAATAGAGCAAATGTCCTCTCATCAATTGGTAAATCATATATTTGATGCAGGTTTTAGCACTGCTGATCAAGTTACCGAATTATCTGGGCGTGGAGTTGGTATGGATGTAGTACGCACCAACTTGCACGAAATAGGAGGAGAAATTCAAGTTACCACCAAGATAGGAGAAGGGACAAAATTTACTTTAACCGTGCCTTTTAACTCCTCCATTTTAAGGGTAATGATTGTCGAAAGTGCGGGGGGATTTTTCGCTATACCCGTCAACAGCGTGCGAGAAGTCCTTAACCTTTCTTCAGAAATAGAACAAAATTCTCGACAAATAACTTGGCAAAATCAAACAATTCCCCTCATATCCTTAAAAGAAACTCTTACTTTCAATCGCCCCTATCAATCTAGGCAAATGTCAGGTAATCCCATCATCAATCAATCTGTAGCCATCGTTGTTGGCGAGGGAAATAACTTGGGTGCATTAGAAGTGGAAAAATATTGGGGAGAACAAGAAGTCACCATTCGTCCTATTGAAAGTTATATACCCTTACCAGAAGGTGTTATTAGTTCCATGATATTAGGAGATGGGCGAGTATTACTTTTAATTGATCCTGTTTCTTGGATTCAATCTTCTATCACAGAGGAACAAACTTTTATCCCTTCTATTCCCCATACATTCGTTACTCCAAACACCAAGACAATTCTTATTACCGATGACTCTATCAATATTCGTCGTTATCTTGCCTCTACTCTGGAAAAGGCAGGTTATCAAGTGGAAGAAGCCAAAGATGGACAAGAAGCGGTAGAAAAGCTATTAAGTGGTTTATCTGTTCAAGGGATGATTTGCGATATTGAAATGCCCAACCTAGACGGCTACGGAGTTTTAGAGGAAATCAAAGGAAAACCTGAATTTCAGTCTTTACCCATTATCATGCTCACTTCTCGCAGTAACGAAAAACATCGTCAAATAGCTCTTAATTTGGGGGCAAGTGCTTATTTTTCCAAACCTTACAACGAAGGGGAATTACTCGAAACGATAAAAAATCTCATATTAAGCTAGTTTGCATTGCACAAGGCAAGAGGCAAAGGGCAAAGGTGAATAGTGTTGGGGTGGATAGTTGATAATTAAAAATTAAAAATTAAGAATTAAAAACTCTGAACACTCATTACTTTCTTCTAAAACCTGAAACCTGAAACCTGACACCTTATCTCCTCATCCCCTAAACACCCTGACACCGAACTGAGGTTAACTCCAAACTCATTTCTCAAATTTAAAGTGTATTTTTAATGAGTTTATTTATATATAAAAATTAAGATTTCAACATTATACTTAAGTAGGTTGTTCAAAACTTTAAATATTCGACAAAATTTTGTGTTATAATTAAGGCCAAAATATTTTTTTTTACAGCAATCATAAATAATTTTAGATTAAGAAAAAACACATTAGTATTGCTAATTTTTATTGTTTTTATCTTATTTTTATCATAAAAAACTTTTTCTAATCAATATTAGAGATTCCGTGGTGTCTCCTTATATTTTCGATCTTTTGAGTATTTTTACTTATCTCAAGAGTCGTTTTGTGTTGCTTAAATTTCATATTTTAAATTAAACTTATTTATTTTATTTTTATCTGCAATGAATCAAGAATATCCTCCTTTGGAAATACTAAGGAAAATTTGTCAAAATAAACAAACTGGACATTTACAAATTCAAACAAATTCTGTCAGATGGAATATTTATTTAGTTGAGGGTAAAATACAATATGCCCAACACAATTTACAGTCTATTGAAACTGTTAAAAATTACTTAATACATCTACAAATTCCCTTTGCTAATACTATTGGGTCTGATTTGAGAAATCTTAGTAAACCGTTTTTATTACTTGCAATCGTAAAAGAATTAGTAGAACAAAATCAAATTAATAGAGAGCAAAAGAATATTCTATTAAGGAAACTAACAGAAGATGCGATCGAATCTTTTATCTGTTTACCAGAAGGACAAACTAAATGGGAAGTAAATAATAATCTATCACTAATGGGTGCGCCAAAGATATTTGAGAATAATGGAATAGAAGGCGATCAAATTATTGACTCACTTAAAGGGAAGATTAGCCAATGGCAAAAACTAAAACCCTTCATTTCTTCCCCCCATCAGCGCCCTTCTTGCCCCAATATAAGCCTTTTATCAACAAAGGTATCTGGAGGAAGTTTAACCCCTTCTGTATTACAAAAACTTGTCAAAACCATGACGGGAGAAAGTCTCAGAAATATTAGCTTCCTACTCAAACAAGATGATTTTAAATTGGCTCAAGTATTATATCCTTATATCAAACATCGCATTATCATTTTAGATCCTCCCAAATCCCCCCTTGATAAATTACCATTAATTCCGTCTGTTAGTAACCTTTCTTCTCTTCGGGTGCGTAATGTTAGGGGAAATTATTTCACAGAAAAAGCTGAAAATATATCTTCTTCTGTAAAGTCAACCATCGTTTCTTCCACTAATACTGTCAATACTGTTAAAAATAATCTTCCCGTTTCTTCTACGATTAAACCATCTCCTTCTATTGGTTCTAAAACTCATAAAATTATTTGTATTGATGATAGCCAAGTAATGTTAGACACCATCAAAGATTATTTAGGAAGTGAAAATTATGACACTTTGACGGTAGCAAATCCCATGCAGTGTTTACCATCTTTGTTTGCGAGTAAACCAGACTTAATATTGCTGGATTTATCCATGCCAAATATTAACGGTAATCGTCTTTGTCAAATCTTGCGTAGCAGTCCTACTTTCAAACAAGTTCCTATAATTATTGTGAGTGGAAATATTAATATGTTAACTCAAGAAAAAATAGAGGCGATCGGAGCTAATGACTTCTTACCCAAACCATTTACGAAAGAAGAATTATTAGTTATTGTAAATAAATACTTATTATAGAAATAAATAAATATTATCATGAATATTACTTACGACATCCCTCTTGTAATACTATCTGCGATCGTTGCCGTGGGGGCAGGTTTCTTTACCATTGAAATGTCCAATGAAATAGTTTTAAATAAAGGTATTGAGCGTTGGACTTGGTTAATTATCAGTGCTATTACTATGGGTATGGGTATTTGGGGTATGCACTTTATCGCTATGACGGCTTTTTCAATGGGGGTTGAAGTTAGCTATGATTTTTTGATCGTCGTAATTTCTCTTTTGGCGGCGATAATAGGCTGTGTACAAGGTCTATATATTATTACTCAACCATTAGTTAACCTGAAAACCTTACTAGCGGCTTCTATTACTATGGGGGTTGCGATCGCAGGTATGCACTACATTGGTATGGCAGCCATGAGAGTCCCCGGAACTATTAATTATGATCCGATCATTTTTACTTTATCCGTAATAATTGCTATTGTTGTCTCCTTTGCGGCGATGAAGATAGTAATTAGCCTAAGACAAATGAAAAAGAATTCCCGCTACTCCTTATATAAAGTAATCGCTTCTCTAATCATGGGAGGAGCAGTTCTTTCTATGCACTACACAGGTATGGCCGCCGCTAAATTCAAAATTGATGTCAGCTCTTTATTATCACTATCACAGGCTAATTTTTTAGATAGTGAGGTAATTGGCTCTTCCGTTGGAATTACCGTAATTGGGATGTTTGCCATTATTTACATAGTGTTATTAAATGCGAGTTGGAATCGTTCCGTTTAGAATAATTGCATAGTAACGAAAAAGTAATTATGAATTAGCAATTAGGAATTAAAAATTATCATTTCTCTATCGTGAAACAAGCATCTTGCTTGTAATTTACTTATTGTGTTATGACGATTCAAACTCTTAATCTGACTCCTCCACTTTATGAATATTTATTATCCGTTTCTCTAAAAGAAGCATCTATTCTTAAGGAGATAAGGGAAAAAAGCTCAACTCACCCCCTCGGCAAAATGCAAATAGCTCCCGAACAAGCACAGTTTATCTCTTTACTGATAAAGTTATTAGGGGTAAAAAAGATCCTTGAAATAGGAGTGTTTTTAGGTTACAGTTCCACTGCAATGGCATTAGCTTTACCCGAAGATGGACAACTCATCGCCTGTGAAAATAATCCCGAATTTGCTGAAATTGCCCGTCAACATTGGCAAAAAGCCTCTTTAGAAGACAAAATTATTCTCCGTTTAGATTCAGCCTTAGACACCTTAGAAGCATTAAAAGAAGAAGGATATAATGAAGAATTTGACCTCATCTTTATCGATGCCGATAAGAGTAATTATTATAACTACTATGAAAAATCCCTTGATTTATTAAGAAAAGGGGGATTAATGATCATAGATAACGTTTTGTGGCATGGTAGAGTTGCCAATCCCGAAATTAACGATAATCGCACCAAAAGAATGAGAGAATTTAACCGCAGATTGTTTGAAGATGAAAGAATCGAATTGAGTTTACTACCTATTGGGGATGGATTAACCCTTGTAAGAAAGATCTAAATTTTAGTTGAATCAATTAGGTTTTGACTAAATTGTCGTAAAGCGATGCTTGAACCCTGTTTCCATGCCAACTCCACATAATTGGGCAAAATATTCTTCACATCTATATCAGGAAATAAACGACTTTTATCACTGTCTAAATAACCCTCTTTTTTCCAGATATAAATAATCAAAATTTCTTGACGATAAATCCATAACTCAGGAATTTTTAACAATTCATAAGCCTTAATATCCGTTATAGAGGTAAAATCTACTAAAACCTAACACCTAAACCCTAACACCTAAAACATTACGCCTCGCTTTCGATTTGTAAGAATAATAATCCCATTACAACAGCAGGCATAACTAAGCCAACAGCAGGAACTAAAATGGCAGGTAAGAAAGAAGCCGCAAAATCTCCAAGAATCATTTTTTTATTTTCCTATACTAAAAAAAGTTAACCTAGATGGATATTACTGCTAAGTTTAACCAAAAAGAATCAAATATAAAGATTCTTAACAAAAAAATGTGAATAGACTCCGATCAAGTTAAAGTAAGCTAAAAATACTTAATTATTTGATAACCAATTTAAGGAGATCGTATAAAAAACAATGAGTATAGACGTAGTAAACCACGGTGGAGATCCCCAAGTAGGAAACCTCTCTACTCCCATTAATGGATCTGCTTTTACTAAGGCTTTTATTAATGCTTTACCTGCATATCGCAAAGGTTTATCTCCTAACCGTCGTGGTTTAGAAGTAGGTATGGCACACGGTTACTTACTATATGGACCTTTTGCCGTTTTAGGTCCTTTACGTTTAACTGAATATGGACCTACTGCTGGTTTATTAGCAACTATTGGTTTAGTTTCTATTCTTACCATCTGCCTATCCATTTATGGTGCGGTGGGAGTAAGCAAACCTACTGAAACTTTGACCACTCCTGAAGTACCTATGGATTTAGCTACTAAAGAAGGTTGGAGTGAATTTGCTGGTGGCTTTTTATTAGGTGGTTGTGGCGGTGCGTTTTTCGCTTTCTTCCTCTGTCAAACTCCCCATTTACAGCCTTTAATTGAAGTTGCTAGTAACATTTGGTCTTCATAACATCGGTTAATTACTGTTAAAATTCAATCCCTCTCCAAAATTAAGAGAGGGTTTTGTTTTTTCTATCGGTTTAAAACATCATTTCGATGGGATACAGCCCCGACAATCGCCCCAACTTCGTCAATTAAATTTTGTTCGATACCTAACTCTTTGAGAGTATTGATCAAATTTTCTGCGATCGCATCAAAATGAACATCCGTTAAACCCATATTATCTACTAAATGTTTATGGGATTCTCGCATATCTCTACCAGAAAAAGTATCAGGACCTCCAAAAGCATAAGTCATAAAAGCCTTTTGATGAGCTTTTTGTTTCTTCATATCCGTATTGGCAAAGAAATAATTAACTCGGTCATCCTTTAACACCTTATCATAGAACTTATCGACTGCAATATCTACAGCTTCTTTACCGCCTAATTTTTCGTACAAACTACTCATGATGAAATACTCCTATTTTGATTCATTGCTATATTGCTATTTAGCAATTATTAATATCTTCTCACATTCATCAGGAATATGAGTGAGTAAAATACAATAAGTGCATAAAATTAATGTTAATTTTGCATAAAACAGGAGGATGATATTAACCTCAGTTCGGTTTAAGAATATCGGATAAGGGTGGGTATCAGTTATTGGATAGCAGGTTTTAGGTTTAGGAGGGTAATGAGGAAAGGAGAAAAGTCTTTTTAATCAAATTATGAATTTGTTGAGTTTAATTCGGTGGACAAATCTAAGTGAAAACTCTAGGGAAATAGAAATTAGAATAGAACTAAGGCAGTTAAAGATTAATTAAAACGAACCTTATTGCCAAATTTCCCAAATTGTTATAAGGAGATAGCCAAATGGAAGCCCTAGTCAGCATAGTCATCCCCGTTGTAATTTTTGCCCTTACAGGCTTTAAAGTCGATCGAGAATATGAAAGAGGGGTTATTTTTCGTTTAGGGAGAATGAGTGGCATCAAAGGACCTGGTATTTATTGGACAATTCCTCTGATTGATCAAAAAGCAAAAATTGATATTCGTACAAAAACAGTTGACATACAATCTCAAGAAACCATTACCGCCGATAGTGTCACTGTTAGAGTTAATGCAGTATTATACTACAGAGTTTTAGATCCCGATCGCGCTATCAATCGTATCGAAAACTATGAATTTGCAGTTTATCAAGCCTCTATGACTACCCTGCGTAATGTAGTTGGACAAAATATTTTAGATGATATACTACGAAATCGAGACAAAATTAATCATCAAATCCAAGAAATAGTTGATGAGATTACTGATCCTTGGGGTATAGTCATTGAAAGAGTAGAAATGAAGGATGTAGAGATTCCCCAATCTATGCAAAGAGCAATGGCACAGGAAGCAGAAGCCATCAGAGAAAAACGGGCAAGACTGATTAAAGCCTCCGCAGAAAAAGAAGCCTCTTTAATGCTTTCTGAAGCTAGTAATCAAATTGCAGAAAATCCCATCGCCCTTGAGTTGAGAAGACTACAAACTTTAACGGAAATCGGTACAGAAAATAATACTACTACAGTTATGTTAGTACCAACCGAATTAATCACTATGACTAAACAGATGGCAGAAAAGATGAGTAAGAGCTAGAAGCAAAGTGTATAGTTTAAAGGGCAAAGGGCAAGAGGCAAACCCCTCTGTGTCTCCCCTTAAAAAAACCCCCTTTTATCCCCAGGGCTGTTTCATTTTCGAGAAAGAAAAAAGAGCGGGAGATAGGGAGAGAGGGAGATGAGGGGATTTTTGTTCATAAAGTTTTAACTAATAGAAAAAAATCCTTGTATATCTTACTCTTACTTAATCTCAGTTAACCTAATTTTTTATTTTGAAACAGCCCTGCCTCTCGAGCATGGTTTTTTCATTCTCAAAAATGTCAATTTTTGAAACTAACAAATAGTAACATATACAGGAGTTTTTAAGTATTAATTAATCAATTATTAAGAAAAAACGCTCCCCTCTACTGTGGGAGAGGGGTTGGGGGTGAGGGCAAGATAATTTTGCCCTGACTTTGAAAAACCCCTGGTAAAAGAGGAGATATAGAGGGGTTGTCAAATTAGTCTCTAATGAAAATAACGATAAAGCCAGTGTTTTTCTCCTTGTTGAAGAATTTTAACCATTTCTTGACGAAGATAATATTTCTCTTTATTCGACAATCCTCCTCGAAGAATATGAAGACTTTGCCAGACTAACACAGAAGTAGTAAAGCCCATACAAAAAGCAATTCCTAACGCCCCTAAAGGAGTAAATTCAATTCCTACTCGAATCGCCGCCCAAGTGCATCTTTCCTGACAAAGAGAAATTGTTTCTCTAAATTGCCACAATGACCATGGTAAAATTAGTATCCAAGCACATACAACCAAAATCCAACGAAGATATATCTTTAATTGATATAACCTTTCTATTTGTGCTTCTGTAACTTCAGGCATATTTTGATCAGCTTTGTTCATGATTTAGACAAAAATATATTAGTGTTGCTGATAGCTTCATACTTTCTAACGATTAATTAAACTCAATTCAGTTTTCCAGAGATTGGCATGTTGTTCATGACGATTATCATGGAAAATGTCATAGTTAGGATTAAAGTTACCATTACCTAATTTAAGAGCTATTTTGCGGTGTAAATCTTCCGTATTTTTCGCTAATTGACGGGTTTTCCAAAGAGTTTTAGTCGCCGTAAAAGTTTCCGTATTTTCTAACCAGTCTAACTGTCGATATGCCGTTAAAAGCTGTTCAATGCTAGGTTTAAATTGTAATAAAGGCGATGTAGGCTTAATTTCTGCTAAAAATTGACAAAGATTGTAAGCATACTCAATATCACTGCTAATATGTCCACAATAAGACTTACGATAAGCTAAAGCATGATATAAAAACTCTTCCACCACATCAGGATTTTTATTGGCAAAAGCATATTTAACTCCCCCTAAACTGCGATGAAGATACCAAGCCCGAATATCCTCTACTTCTGCCATCGGACTTTGAGTGGTACGGGCATCGGGATAATTCCAGAATAACCCTAAAACTCGATTAACCATTTTTGTTTTTATATGAGGCAAAACTCGGTTTTTAAATTCTGTATCTCCTGCCCCTCGATAAGTTGGATCATAATAACCATATTTATCGTGGATATTTTTTCTGTACAATCCTCCCACTAAAGAAAGGTAGCAGGTTTCTAAGTATTCTAAATTCTGGTCATAATTAGCCCGATTATAAAGCATAATATCCTGAAAATGATTACCTTGTAAATCCACTTCGGTTACTAAACTATGGGCAATGACCCAATCTGTCTCTTCATCTTTATCTAATTCTTCAGCAAGGACTTCTAAACATTCGGGAATAATCGTCTCATCCACTCCTAAAAAGGTGATATAGTGCGATCGCACCTCTAAAATTGCCCGATTCCACGCTTTTTGGATGGTTTCCCTTTGATGTGATCTAAAATATACAATGGGTAACTTTAACTCATCCGCTAGGGCTAAAAATACCTGATATTCCTCATCAGGTGAACCACTATCCATTAAAATTACTTCCATATCTCCTGTTTTTGCCAGAGTTTGTTGTGCCAAAACCCGTAAAAATAAAGGTAATTTAGGAGCGGCATTATAAAGAGAAACGATTACTGATACTTTATAACTATTTTTATCTCTCCTATCGTCTATAATTTCATATTCTTCACGGTCATATTTTAGCAAATTAGTATAAGTTGTATTGAGAAAATCTAAGGCATTTTCTGTTTGTTGATTAATGTCTTTAAACATCACTTCTGTAGCTTTTGCCTCTGATTTAAAGCCTTTTTCCTCTAAAATTTTTAAGACATAGGGTAACTCATTAAACTTATCATAACCTAAAGTTCGCATACTTCTAAGTAAATAGGTTGCCGCCACTAAATCATTATTTCTCATCCTTTCTAAACGAGCAATTTCTCGCCAAACTCTCACTCTATCAATCCTAAAAGCACTCTGAATTTTTCCTTTAATTCCCTTTGCCTCTGGTTCAACAGTTTCTACAAAGTTCCAAACTTGTTGCAATTTTTTTTCTATCTCTAATTCCGTTTGTTCACTTAGAGTAAATACCTTATGATATTGGGAAGCAAGAAAAGGCGATTTAATTAACTGAGATGCTCGATTATTTTCTGCGTAATCAGTGGCTTTATTCTTTAATTTACTAACAGTAGGTCTAACCACTTTTTGCATTAATTTAGTAGCATTATTTTTGATAATATTTTTATTTTCAGGGCGATGTTGCCAATAATCAATTAACTGTAAATACCATTGTTTTAATTCCAAAGCAGTATCCTTTTCAACATCACTTTCTGCTTGATAAATTTCTGTTAAATTAGGATCATTAGTAGAAGTATCAATATCAATTAACGCTCGATTTAATTTCTCTCTATATTCTTGATAATTTTCTAAAACATCTGCTAACTTAGGTAAACATTCATAAGTATTTTCTACATCTATTTTAATCCAGGGTAATTGAGGGAAATTTTCTTCTAAAAATTGACAAACGCCAGCACCACTACCGATAGCTGTAGGACATCCTGAAAAAAGAGATTCTAACGCTAATAAATTAAGAGTATCATAGCGAGAAGGAAGAAAAATAATAGCAGGTTGAGCAAAAATTTGCTTTAACTCTTCTCTTGGTTTTGATGATTTAATTTCGATATTAACTAATCTTTTATTAATCATCTCCTGTAATAAATCTTGAGAAGATTGTCCAAATTCACTATAACTATGAGGTCCAATAATAGTTGCTTCACTATAGTTATGAGGAGATAGCCACCAAACTAAATTAACAAAAATATCTGCTCCTTTTCTTTTTTCTGTTCTACCAATAAAATATAAATTAGCTTTTTTATCTATATTTTTTAAAGGCTGAGGTTTAGGTAAATCAATAAAATGTAAGGGATTAAAATAATGGCTTTTAACATTAACTAATTCTCTCCATTCTTGTAAATAACTTTTACTAATTCCATAACGAATATCAGCAGTTTTAAACTGCATTTTTTCCTCTAAATCGAGAGGAATATTTACTTCATTAGAGCCAAACCAATCCATCCGTAAAGTGGTAGATATTTTTCCGTGTAGAGAAAGAGCAACTTTATTACATTTAACTCCGTGATACTCTAAAGCTGGACGTAAGAAAAGAGTATATTGTTCATAATCAGGAGCATCCACAACATCAAATTCATAATCTTTAACAGAGTTAGCAATATTACTAGCTAAAGTGAAAGAACGATAAGTCCAACGAGGGGGATTTACGTTAAGATAATAGTTAAGATCATTAATTTCATAAATAGGTTGATAAGGGATTGGATTTGCATTTTTTGGACGAGGATTGTTAGTATTTTCTTGGTTAATTAAATAATAAAATTCAAGATGAGGATTTTTTTCAATGATTTGACGGTAAAAAGTTTGTCCGCCTCCTATTTTTTTGAATAAGTCAAAATCTGCAATTAATATTTTCATAATAAAAATTTCGTATAACAGTCTTAAATGATTTATATATTTTTATCAATTCGAGATCTCAGTATAATAAAGAAAGGTTCAGTAGAGGAGTGATCAAAAAATTAAAAGATTAATTTCATTTGATGTGATACAACTTTAAATTAATATGAATGCTTTACAGTTAATCGGTAAAACTATCAAAAACTGGCAAAATAAATCTCTTCATCAATCTACTGTTACCTCTAATAAAGAGTCTAGTAGTAATAATGTTTCCGAAGACAGTCAACCTTTTCTATTACGTTGTATTTGTCGGATTCATTCTCCTGTAATGATTATTATTTCCGTCACCAGTTTAACGGGATTAATTAGTTATCGTTTCTACAATCAACCAGAGTTAGCAGTTGGCACTATCTCTCCTGCCAAAATTGTTGCCCCCCGTGATGGTAGTTTTGTTGATCAAAAAACCACCGATGAATTGCGGAAAAAAATTCGGAATGGTTCTTTACCTGTACTTCAAGAAGATACTAATATATCTAATAGATTAAGAACTAATTTAGAAAATCAGCTACGAGAAATCGATAATTTACGGAGTTTAAAACGGAATATTTCCTTAGTTTCTACAGGAATTATCTCTACACCCATTCAATTATATTTATTTAATCTGTCACAGAATGAATGGCAGGAAATAATTAACGATGTCAATTCAAATCAACCTCTTAACTTAGAAAATAACGCAGTAAGACAATTATGGAATTATAAGCAACAAGTTGATGAAGTTAAATTCCAAAATCTTTTAAATCAGTTACAGCTATATAGGGAACAATATCAAACTATTGAATCACAAATTCAAAAAATCTCTTTCGATAATTTGAGTAGGGCAGATAAAGAAGTTTTATTTAGTTTAGATAGAAATACTTGGCAAAAAAGTCGGCAACAAATTTTAAAAACCCAAAAGCTAATTTTAACTCAGGGTATTTCCGCAGGATTACCAGAAGAAATCAAAGAGCAAACAGTTCAAATTCATCTTGAAAATGCCCTACCTCCTAACTTGGTTAATATTGGCGTGAAATTATTATTGCCCAATTTAAAACCCAATTTAATTATCGATCAAGAAAAAACCAGTGCAAGGGCGGAAAAAGCGGCTCAAGAAATTGAACCAGTAGTAGTTTCCATTCAAAAAAATGAAGTAATTGTCAATGCGGGAGAAAAAATTACTCAAGGTGATTTTATTCTTTTAGACAATTTTGGTTTAAGTCGTAGAAGTATTAACTGGACTGGAATTCTGGGTTCTGGTGCTTTAGTTTCGGTGTCTTTAATTACTTTTATGGCGATCGCAGATCGTGTTAAGAAAAAGTTAAGGCGCAGAGATCAAGTATTAATATGGTTATTCAGTCTCTCAATTCCAGCCATTAGTATTGTCGATGTGGGCTACAATTCCTTACCTGCGGTTGGATTTTTAACTAGCACTTTTTATGGACCAACCTTAGCCTTAACCCATGTTACTTTGATGACAGGTTTAACCATATTTCAAATTGAAACAGTGGGATGGCAATATCTAATTCCTTCTTTTGCTGGTGGAATTTTAGCCAGTGTAATGGCTAGTCGTCTTCATTCAAGGGAAGAATTAGCCCTATTAGGTGCAGGAGTCGGATTAACTCAGGGTAGTGTTTATTTCATCGTTCATTTGGTGGGTAGTGCCGCCGCAGGTACTGTATGGTATGCCTTATTACCCGGTGCATTATGGCATGGTACTGTAGGGCTAACTTATACAGTTTTAGCCTTGGGAATCTCCCCCTATTTAGAAAGATTTTTTGATTTAATTACGCCCATTCGTCTAGCAGAATTATCAAACCCCAATCGCCCCTTATTAAAAAGATTAGCAACAGAAGCCCCCGGCACATTTCAACACACCATGTTTGTAGCTAGTTTAGCTGAAGCCGCCGCCCGTCGTTTGCATTGCAATGTGGAATTGGTCAGAGCAGGTACTTTATATCACGATATAGGAAAAATGCACGATCCTCTCGGTTTTATCGAAAATCAAATGGGGGGTCCAAACAAACACGACATGATAAATAATCCTTGGAAAAGTGCTGATATTATCAAAAAACACGTTAGCGAGGGAATTGTTATGGCAAAAAAATGTGGACTACCCCAAGCTATTAGAGATTTTATCCCTCAACATCAAGGTACTTTACTTATTTCCTATTTCTATTTTCAAGCCAAGAATCAGAAAGAAAACAACCCTGAAATCATGATCAACGAATCAGATTTTCGCTATGATGGTCCAATTCCCCAATCAAGAGAAACAGGTATTGTTATGTTAGCCGATGGTTGTGAAGCCGCTTTGCGCTCTCTTAAAAATGCAACTCCAGATCAAGCTATGGCAATGGTTAATAAGATTTTTAAAGCCCGTTGGCGCGATCATCAATTAGATGACTGTGGAATCAAATATGAGGAATTACCAATTATTGCAGAAGTATTTGTAAATGTTTGGCAACAGTTTAATCATCAGAGAATCGCTTATCCAAAAGGAGCGTTAGACAGAAATTAATATCAGTGAAAGGTGTCAGGTTGCAGGTTGCAGGTGTTAGGAGTACGATTTCAGAGTATTGGGATATTTGGGGATGAGGCGATGAGGGGGAAGTAGGGGCAAATGGCCATTCGCCCCAATAGGAGTTCGGAGTTTTTAATTCTTAATTCTCAATTCTTTACCTTTTCCCCTTGCTTCTTTAATTTTGCCCTTTCTTAACCTAAAAATTTTATTGATAATGATTCAAAATAAATTTTACTAAGTTTTGCTCACATTTTTCTAGTTTTTACGTTTTTTTCCGTGTTAACTACCTGCCACAAATCAACAATTTTATCTAGGACTGAGATAGTAATAGTAACAAAACGTTATATTTTAAGAAACTAGCAATCATTAATAATAACAATAATCAAAAAAATCATGCGTGTAATCTTAATGACGGGGAAGGGCGGAGTTGGTAAAACATCCGTTGCGGCGGCCACAGGTTTAAAATGTGCGCAAATGGGTCATAAAACCCTAGTGTTAAGTACAGATCCCGCCCATTCTCTAGCAGATAGCTTTGATATGGAATTGGGACATGAACCTAAAGCAATTAGAGAAAATCTCTGGGGTGCTGAACTAGATGCACTAATGGAATTAGAAGGCAACTGGGGAGCAGTTAAACGTTATATAACAGAAGTTTTACAGGCTAGAGGTTTAGATGGTGTCCAAGCTGAGGAATTAGCTATTCTTCCGGGTATGGATGAGATTTTTGGCTTGGTGCGTATGAAAAGACACTATGATGAGGGAGATTTTGATGTTTTAATCATCGATTCTGCTCCTACAGGTACTGCTTTAAGGCTACTCAGTCTTCCTGAAGTTAGTGGTTGGTACATGAGAAGATTTTACAAACCTTTTCAAAGTATGTCGGCGGCTTTACGCCCTCTTTTTGAGCCTATTTTTAAGCCTATTGCTGGATTTTCTTTACCTAGCAATGAAGTAATGGATGCACCCTATGAATTTTATCAACAGATTGAGGCTTTGGAGAAGGTTTTAACGGACAATGCGCAAACTTCGGTTCGATTGGTCACAAATCCTGAAAAGATGGTAATTAAAGAGTCGTTAAGAGCTCACGCTTACTTGAGTTTATATAATGTTTCTACGGATTTAGTTATTGCTAATCGTATTATTCCCGAAGAAGTTGAAGATCCTTTTTTCCAAAAATGGAAGGCGAATCAAAACATCTACAAAAAAGAAATTTATGATAACTTCCATCCTTTACCTGTGAAAGAAGTTCCTCTTTACTCTGAAGAAATGTGCGGTTTACAGGCATTAGAAAGGCTCAGAGATACGTTATATGATACTGACGAAGATCCCAGTAAAGTTTATTATCAAGAAAATACCATTAGAGTTGTTCAAGAAAATAATAACTATAGTCTTGAATTATACTTACCCGGCATTCCTAAACAGCAAATCAAACTGAATAAAACAGGGGATGAGTTAAATGTAAGAATTGGTAATCATCGCCGTAATTTAGTTTTACCTCAAGCCTTGGCGGCGTTGAATCCTTCTGGAGCAAAAATGGAGGAGGACTATTTAAAAATTAAGTTTGCCAATAATTAGGAGTAATGGGGTATTGGGTTATTGGGGCAGTGCTGTTTCAAAGTAAAAAATTAGGTTAACTGAGATTAAGTAAGAGTAAGAGATACAAGGATTTTTTTCTATTAATTAAAACTTTATGAACAAAAATCCCCCCATCTCCCTCTCCCCCTATCTCCCGCTCTTTTTTCTTTCTCGAAAATGAAACAGCCCTAGGTTATTGGGGGGATAACCTGACACCTGATACCTGATACCTGATACCTATCTAAATCAATTGACGGCGTATTTCATAGAGACAAATAGCAGAAGCTACCGAGGCATTTAAGCTAGGAGTTTTTCCTGTCATAGGAATGGATACTAGAAAATCACAGGCTTTAGCGGTGGAAGGGCTTAATCCTTTTTCTTCTGAGCCTATTACTAAACCGATCGCACCTTCAAATTTAGTATTATGTAAGGAGTTACCCTCCATCATCGTGCCATAAATCCAAAAACCTGCTTCTTGTAAAGATGCGATCGCATTATTCAAATTAACAACTCTTGCGACGGGAAAATAAGCTAATGCTCCTGCCGCCACTTTCATCACCGTAGAAGTAACTCCTACCGCCCTTCTTTGAGGGATAATTAAACCCTGCATGGAAAAGGCTTCTGCCGTACGAATGATTGCTCCTAAATTGTGAGGATCATTAATACCGTCAGCAATTATAATTACTGGATTGTCTGTTTCACTTTTTGCTTTATCAATCAATTCTGATAAATCGACATACTCATAAGGGGCAACAGTGGCAACAATTCCTTGGTGATTTGCTCGGTTGGTTAATTGATCTAATCTTTTATTATCCACCACATCAATAACAGTACCATTAGCCTTAGCTTGAGGAATTAAAGACTCAAAGCGAGAATCATGAAGCATTCGAGAATTTAGGTAAAGACGATTTAATTGTTGTCCGTTTTCTAAAGCGGCTAAAACAGGATAAGAACCATAAATTAAATCAGAACTCAATTCATTTTCAAATGTATTAAGATTTTCTGAAGCAGGAGAAACAGAAGATTTTGGTTTTGAAGGCTGATTTTTCTTTTTAGGTTTAAAATTCGACATAACTGAGAATTGAGTGATGAGTAATGAATAATAAGTGATGTATTGATTGGGGTATCGGCCAGAAATAAAAGAAAATCATTAACCTGCTACCTGATACCTGATACCTGATACCTGATACCTTTTTGAGATTCTCCATTCTAAATCCTTAATTGTTAATTCTCTCTTATTCAACTGTCATGATACAATAAAAGTTTGCCTATTAAATTACATTAAAATATTTATATTAGAGGTACAATTATGGCTCAAATGTACTATGATAATGATGCTAAATTAGAGTTAATTTCTAGTAAAACAGTAGCAATTATCGGTTATGGTTCTCAAGGACACGCTCACGCTTTAAACCTCAAAGAAAGTGGAGTTAATGTCATTGTTGGACTTTATGAAGGTAGTAAGTCTAAAGCTAAGGCCGAATCTGCTGGTTTAAAAGTTCATTCCGTAGCTGAAGCCGCTTCCTTAGCTGACTGGATTATGATTTTATTACCAGATGAAGTACAGCGTACTGTTTATGAACAAGAAATAGCACCTTACCTAACTAAAGGTAAAGTATTATCTTTTGCTCATGGTTTCAATATTCATTTTGGGCAAATTGTACCTCCCGCCGATGTTGATGTTGTCATGATTGCTCCTAAAGGACCGGGTCATTTAGTTAGACGTACCTACGAACAAGGGCAAGGTGTACCCGCTTTATTTGCTGTTTATCAAGATGCTTCTGGAGAAGCGCGCGATCGCGCTATGGCTTATGCTAAAGGTATTGGTGGCACTCGTGCAGGTATTTTAGAAACCTCTTTCCGTGAAGAAACCGAAACCGACTTATTTGGTGAACAAGCAGTATTATGTGGTGGTTTATCCGCTTTGATTAAGGCTGGTTTTGAAACCTTAGTTTCTGCTGGTTATCAACCCGAATTAGCTTATTTTGAATGTCTCCACGAAGTAAAATTAATCGTTGACTTAATCGTTGAAGGCGGTTTAGCAGAAATGCGCAACAGTATTTCTAACACTGCTGAATATGGTGATTATACCAGAGGACCTAGAGTTATCACCGATGAAACCCGTGCAGAAATGAAGAAAATCCTCACTGAAATTCAATCTGGACAATTTGCCCGTGAATTTATCTTAGAAAATCAGGCAGGAAAACCCGGATTTACTGCAATGCGTCGTCGTGAGTCTGAAGAAACCATCGAGGAAGTTGGTAAAGACTTAAGAGCGATGTTTAGCTGGTTGAAAAAATAATTAGCCTCACTTTTATTAGTGAATAGTGAATAGTGAATAGTTGATAGTTAAGAATAAAAAGCTCTTAACTTATTTCATTATTCATTACTCATTTATCCCCCTCACCTCAACAACCCAAACCAAAAGATTTTTCAGCAAATCATAAGTAATTTATTCACACCATTCTTTCAAGGATTCCGATTCAATCCCGATTGTGTGCAGTAAAAATTTTTGTAGATTTAGCATTTCTTTTAATGATTCATCGTCAGGATGATCCCATCCTAATAAATGTAAAAAGCCATGACTAGCTAACCATAATAATTCTATCTCTAATGAATGAAGATGCAGTTGGGCTTGTTTTTCTGCCGTTTCCACTGAAATAATAACATCCCCTAATGCAACTAAATCCATATCAAAATCAGGAAAGTCAGTTTCTAAGGCGGCAAAAGATAAAACATCTGTAGGTTGATTTTTGTCTCGAAATTGAGCATTAAAACTCTTTATATCCTCATCATTGGTTAGTCTTAAAGTCATTTCATAGATTTTTGTGGGATCGAAATCCAAATCCAAACTATTTAACCATTTTTCCAGATAAATTTGCCAATTTTCTTCTTTAATGAGGGGTATTTGATTTTGAGGGGTGAAAAATAAATCTTCTAAATACAATTCCAGACTATAAGCCATATAAAAATGAGAGGATGTATTGGTAATTTTCTCTTAATTCTCCCATTAATCTTATCACCTTTCTTGTATCCCGTTTAGGCGTTGGGGAATTAAACCATGATTTTTAGTTTAGATCGGCAATGGGCAAAGATGTATAGTGAATAATTGATAATTAAAAATTCCGTTCACGACCGAAGGGAGTATAAGAGCTGAAGGCGAACTCTCCAAACTCAAACTGAGATAGTGTCGAGCAGATCGCAAATCAATTATTATAGATAGAGTATGTTTATGATTAAAGTAATAAATTAACGTGAGTAAAACTAACTTAGAATTTTTAGCCGACACAGATCCAGCTATAGCGGAAATTATTGCTAATGAGTTACAAAGACAAAGAGGACATTTAGAATTAATTGCTAGTGAAAATTTTACCTCTCCTGCGGTAATGGCGGCACAGGGTTCTGTTTTAACCAATAAGTATGCAGAGGGTTTACCGGGTAAACGCTACTATGGTGGTTGTAAATTCGTTGATCAAGCGGAAGATTTAGCCATTGAAAGAGCAAAACAGTTATTTGGGGCGGCAATGGCAAATGTACAACCCCATTCAGGGGCGCAGGCTAATTTTGCTGTATTTTTAACCCTTCTTAACCCCGGGGATAAAATCATGGGGATGGATTTATCTCACGGTGGACATTTAACTCATGGTTCTCCTGTTAATGTTTCTGGTAAATGGTTTGAGGTTTGTCAATACGGTGTAAGTAAAGAAACTGAACGCCTTGACTATGATCAAATTCGTGAGTTAGCGTTAAAAGAACGTCCTAAGTTAATCATTTGCGGTTACTCCGCTTATCCTCGCATTATTGATTTTGAAAAATTCCGTGCGATCGCAGATGAAATAGGAGCGTATTTATTAGCAGATATTGCCCACATTGCAGGATTAGTAGCCACTGGGCATCATCCTAACCCCGTGCCTCATTGTGACGTAGTTACTACCACCACCCATAAAACTCTCAGAGGACCTCGTGGAGGCTTAATTTTGACCCGTGACGCAGAATTAGGTAAAAAATTAAATAAATCTGTTTTTCCCGGTACTCAAGGCGGTCCTTTAGAACACGTCATTGCAGGTAAAGCAGTGGCTTTTGGTGAAGCGTTAAAACCTGAGTTTAAAACCTATTGCGGACAAGTTATCGCCAATTCTAAAGCATTGGGTAATCAGTTAGTAAATAGAGGCTTTAAGTTAGTTTCTGGCGGTAGTGATAATCACCTCAATTTAGTGGATTTACGCTCTATCGGCATGACGGGTAAAGTGGCAGATCAACTTTTAGGAGAAATCAGTATTACTGCGAACAAAAATACTGTACCTTTTGATCCTGAATCTCCTTTTGTCACCAGTGGTATTCGTTTGGGAACTCCTGCTGAAACCACTAGAGGTTTAACAGAAGAGGATTTCACCGAAGTGGCTAATATTATCGCTGATTGTTTACTCAATCCTGATGATGCAGATGTGAAAGCTAATTGTATTAAGAGAGTAGAGGCATTATGCGATCGCTATCCTCTTTATCCTCATTTACAGATTCCTGTACCTGCTTTAGCTTAACTTGACCTCAGTTCGGTTTAAGAATATCCGATAAGGTTAGGTGTCAGGTGTCAGGTTGCAGGTTGCAGGTGTTAGGGGATGAGGTGATGAGGGGAAAGGAGGAAGTAGGGGCTTAGGGTTTTGGGGGGGGTAGGGGTTTTTAGCAAGGGGCTTTCTTCTGACCTAGGCAAGGGGCTTAAGCCCCTTGTTTAAGTCAGTTCGGATTTAGGCAATTTTATCGTTATTTCTAAGAAGCTATAAGATTTTCTGACTACGAGTTGGGATGCTTTCAGCTTATCCAAAACTCAGGTTAACTTGAGTAATGTATCTAGTGAAAAGGCAGGAAATAAGCAATAAACAATAGGGGCAATACTTGCCTCATAAAAAAATCAGAAGCTAGAAATGGTTGAGGTTTCAGCCTATAACAGTCAATTCTAGTTTCTGAGGTGTAATGACTAGGGAGTGGGGAGAAGACTTTTCTTAATTCTTCTGACTCCCGACTTCTGACTCTTTTTTCTTAATTTTTAATCTTTATTTTCTTTCTAAAGTGCTGATATAAACGACGGGATACTCTCCAGACTGCCTAAAGATTTGCTCTACAGTGTTTTGGCTCAGAATGGTAATTTCATGAATCCCTGACTCTTTTGTTTCAACCATTTTGAGAGTACAGTTGCGGGGATTAAAAACACCATATAATGTCTCTGTATCTTCGATAACTTTTACTCCCTCACTATTATTTCCCGTCTTTGTTTCTTCCTTCGTTTTCCAAGTATATTGACCTTCTAAAATATTGTCGGTTTTTGCTTTGATTTCTAAAACTCCTGAAACCTCAAGTAAGCCTTGTTTATTTAAAACTTGTGTTACATCTGATTCCCAAACTCCTTCTAATTCTTGAGCAGATGCGATCGCACAAGATGGAGTTTCCGCTTCAACATTAGTTGAAAAAATGCCAAAAGAGACGAAGCAAGTCGCAGAGAATAAAAGTAAAGATGGGATTTTGCGCACCATATTTAAGCAATATATAAACTTTTCCTTATTTTAACACTTAATGAATATTATCCTCTCCTGATTGATTAGAGCCTAAAACCTGCCACCTAAAACCTGAAACCAAGCCTTCTTATCCGATATTCTTAGAACTGAGATTAATTATTTTTAATTGTCCAAAAAGGAAACTGTTGACTAGGATTAATTTTGACCCCTTCAATATTGCTATGGAAAAAAGCATAATCTTTATTTTGCCAAAGAGGTATATAAGGAACTTCCTCAGCTAAAATATCCTGAATTTGAATAAATATGGCTTTTCTTTTGGCTAAATCGTCTTCTTGCCTTTGTTGATCAATTAATTCATTCATTTTCTCACTGTAGAAAAAAGAACCTTGAGTTTGCGCCCCTCCTTCCAAACATCCTTCTGTTTCATTGCCTTGTACACATTGTAAAAAAGGTTGAATATAGTTATCTGCATCGAGAAAGTCAGGATACCAGTCACCCAAAAAACTGGAATAAATCCCTTTGCCAAGGTTACTAAAAGCAGTAGCACTTTCTACCCCACTAGGTACAAACTGGATTATACCCTCTAATTGTTGATCAGCGATCGCTTTTAAGGTAGAAGCAACCCCACTACGGGTTTTAGATGCAGAAGGATACCAAACTTCAACAACTGCAGGATTTGATGGAGAATAACCTGCCCCTGTTAATAATTGTTTAGCCTGTTGAATATTATCATTTTCATTCTCTGTCTGAAAAACAGGTTGATAAGAGTCAAATACCGTGGGGATTAAACTATATAAAGGTTCAGATTGTCCCTGTAAAACCCTTTCAATCATTAAACTACGATTCATTAAAAGTGCGATCGCTTTTCTGACGTTTAACTGATCTAAAGGAGGTTGATTGCGATTTAACACCATATAACTTACCACAGTACCAGAACCTTCAATCACATTAAAAGCACCATTTTCGGACTCTTTTAATAAAGTGGTAATTTGTTCAGGAGCAAAAGTTTGATAAGCCACATCAATGGCATTAGTTAAAAAGCTATTGTATAAATTGGCAGAATTTCCCGCATAAATTTGAATATCAATACCCTTATTAACAGGTTTTTCTCCCCAATAATTCTCAAATACTTCCAAACTGACAGAATCACTATTAAAAGCACTTAATTTATAAGGACCAGTGCCAATTAATTCACTGGGCTTAAATTCACCTTCACCAATGGTATAATTTTGGGGGGAAACAGCACACGCTCCGGGAAATGCCAACAAAGCAGTGAAAGCAGAAAAAGGTTTGTAAAGAGTAATCGTTAATTCATACTCTCCCGTTACTTGAATTTCTCTGATAGTATCACTCAATAGAAATGATGGTTTACCGCCATTTTGCATAAACCTATCTAAAGAAAATTTCATCGCCTCTGCATTAAAAGGTGTGTCATCGTGGAATGTCACTCCCTGCCTCAAGGGAATTTTATAAACTAAACCATCATCGCTAATAGTAGGCATATCCTCAGCCAACAAGGGTACTAATTCTGTCGTACCTAGTGTATATGTGTAAAGACTCTCCGCTATATTGTAAATAAGATTTAATCCTGCTGTTTCATAACTGTCTGCAGGGTCTAAAGTTCTCGCTTTTAAAGTTGTACCGATACTGATTCTACCATTCTCCGAGGACGAACCATTAGAAGTATTCTGATTACTAGGATTTCCACCGCACGCAATTATCAAACTGCAACAAATTAATCCTAAACCAATATACTTCAATAATTTTTTTATTTGTACCATGCTTAATTTTAGACAATTCAAAAATAAATCTTCTCAAATTAATCAATAATAACCTGAGTTCGACACGAAGAAAAATTAGGACTCACCTTACATAATTCATTTTGTAATAAAAATATTGTAATCGTAAAAGTCTCCATCTGTAATGATTGGAGAGGAAATCACCGCAAAATTATTCTTATTTTGACTTTAAAGTGATTAGGAATGTTTCTTAAAGTTAGGAGTTGAAAGTTCCAGCAAAATGGGTTAAATACTTTTGCCTGTTCTTTTTTCCCTGTTTTTTGTTTGCTACTTTCATCGACAATTTTATGTCAAACTCAGGTAATTACTGTTTTAATATTAAATTTCAGTAACAATTGATACATTATTATCGAAAAAAAGTTATGATTTGATAAACTAAAAGAATAAATATCAGTCAATTTATAGTTATCGAGTGAGGGTAAAAGCATGGGTTTATTTGGAAAAAGCAAAAGTTCAGGTACAAGCGTAAAGGCTCATAGAGAAAATTTAAAGAAAAACTTAGAGCATCGCTTGACAGTTGCTAGAAGCAACGGAGATGAAAAATTAGTAAAACAGTTAGAACAAGAAGCGGCATATCTAAACTTGAATTAATTATTGAACGTTTATTTAGCTCAAGAATATTGGATAAGGGCAAGTTTAATGGTTTAGCAGAGTAAATAAGTAATGAGAAAGGGAGAAAAGGAGAGAGATATAAGTTCGGGGTTTTTGATTATCAACTATTCACTAATTGCCCCTTGCCCTTTCCCTATTTCCCACCTAAATGGGAAATTACAATCATATTTAAAATCAGCAGTGCCAAATTTTATATTAAACCTCAGTGAATATAAGCTAAAAATGTGACTGAGAAAATCCCATCGCAAAGGGTAATTGCCACCAAGGAAGAAAAGGATAGCGATGATGTTCTTGATGATAACTGAAATGATAACAGGTAATTAAAGACAATAATATCGGTAAATGAAAACTCTTAATTGCACCTAAACTATATTGATTATCCTGATGATGACGATGGGGTAAAAAAGTCCCAAAAAAGAATAGTTGTAACGAACTAAAAATTAAAGGCAAAGCCCAAAATAAAAGTAAATTTAACCAGTGAATGTGAAAAAGATTAACAATTATTAAAATTAATAAACATAGACGACACAAATTTAAAAAACTGACATATTTCCTCATAAATCTAAAATACCAAAAGCAAAAATTTGGGTTATGCTCATGAAAGTCTGGATCAAGACTCGTACCAGTGAAACGATGATGCAAATAATGTTTTTCCCTTAAATCTCTGAAAGATAACCCCCCATATAAAATTAAAGCTAAAGCGGCGATCGCATCATTGATATTAAGATTGTAAGGAAAAAGAATACCGTGCATACCATCATGGGCAACGATAAACAAACCAGTGCAGTGTGGTCTGCTAATATCAAACTTGGTTTTTGGTATCAATTAGGAAAATTTATGAAAGAAGAATGTCAAAATTTAAAACTAATTCCTCAACAGGGAATTTCCGAACCGGCAGAAGATGGTTATACTCAAATTAAAGTGACTGGAAAAGTTCAAACCCCTTGGTTTGGTGGTAACGTTGGTATGGATATTGCTTGGCGCTTTTTACTTAATCCTGAGAATAAAATCTTTTTTGTTGCGATTGACTTATTAGCATCTCCTAAAGAGTTATTAAATTTTATCCGTTAAGAGATTTCTATTGATAAATATACTGTTAGAATTCCCCCAAAACAAAAACAAAAGGGGGTTTTTTCATTTTTGAGAAAGAGAAAAAAAGAGAAAAGAGGGTGAAGGGGAGATGGGGGATTTTTGTTTAACCTGACACCTGATACCTGTAACCTGACACCTTTTTTTTGCGTTTTATAGAAAGATATTGATATGATGAGAGACATCTTTAAATTTTCTTATATATATCATTTAATTATCTACTATGTCCACAACTATTAATACAACAGGATGGAGTCATACTGAAATAGAAATTAGTCAAAAAGTTTTAAAAAAAGCCTATCAAAGAGAAACAGAAACTTTAATGGCACAAGTGAGAAACCAGATTGAGGACATGTCAGACATGGAGCAATTATGGCAAATTCATGATCTTTTGAGTGCCAAGCGTTATGATCTTGATGGGAAATATGATACTAGGGAAGGAATGTTAGTGTTCACTTTTGCTCAACTTTTAAAAGAGGGTTGGATTAGTTTGGAAGAATTAACTGGTTTAGACTCTGCAAAGTTAGGGAAAATTTCTTCTTTATCTAAGATGTAGGCTTGAGGTTTTAGACAAAAATATAATTAATTGTCTATGAAAGATAACAGGTGATAGGTTAAGGGCAGATGTAACTACTTTCGAGGGGCTGTGTTTGGACTTTACATCCAAATCCTGCAATCCTCGTTAGATTTGGAGTATCGTAAAGGGTTGACAGATTATACGAGAAGTTTATTGAAAGAGCGTGAGAGGGAGAAATAGGGGCTTAGGATTTTGGGGTGGTAGAGGTTGAATATATTTAACATCAGTTCGGATTAAGGCAATTTTATCGTTATTTCTAAGAAGAAGCTATAAGGTTTTCTGACTACGAGTTGAGATGCTTTCAGCTTATGCAAAATTCAGGTTAATAAAACTAAATATATGAATGAGTAGATAACGTCAGTTAATTCCTAATCGTTAATTGTCTTTTGCTGATAACTTGCCATAAAATCCATAAAATCTTCTCTAATTAAAGGCTCACTGACTAACCATCCTTGAATTAAATCACACCGAAAATTTTTCAAAATTTTTTTTTGTGTTTCAACTTCTACACCTTCGGCTACGACTTTCATATTGTAACCTTTTGCTAAAGTAATGATAGCTGAAACCAAGGCTTGATCTTGAAAATTAGTAACTAAATCTGTGACAAAAGACTTATCTATTTTTATAAAATTAAAAGGGAACTTTTTCAAATAACTTAAAGAAGAATAACCTGTACCAAAATCATCGAGAGAAAATTTAACTCCTAAACCAGATAATTCCTTGATAATTGTTTCTGTTTTTTCGCTATCCTGCATTAAGATACTCTCCGTAATTTCGATTTCCAAATACTCAGGATTGAATTGCGTTTTTATTAAAATCTCTTTTACCTTATCAGCAAAATTATCTTGTTGAAACTGTTTTCCAGAAACATTAACTGCAATCATAATCGGAGGATAACCCAAATCAAGCCACCTTGTACCCTCTTCACAAGCCATTTCCAAAACCCATTCTCCAATAGAAATAATTAATCCCGTTTCTTCTGCTAAAGGGATAAACTTACTCGGTGATACCACACCCAACACAGGATGTTGCCAACGTAATAAAACCTCAACCCCTTCAAGAGTATTTGTTTTTAAGTTAAGTTGAGGTTGATAAGTTAAAAATAATTCTTTATTTTCAAGGGAATTATATAAACTATTTTCTAACTCAAATAATAAAGTTTTTTCTTTATTAAGAGTATTTGTATAAAACTGATAATTATTTCTACCCATCTGTTTTGCACGATAAAGAGCAATATCAGCATTTTTGATTAAATGTTGTTCATCGTTACCATCTTCAGGATATGTGGCAATTCCAATACTACAAGTAGTAAAAATCGTATATTTTTCAATGGAAAAAGGCTCTTTTAAAACATTGATAATTTTTTCTGCTACTACTTGAGCAGAGGTTTTTTTCTTTATTTTTGAATCTTCATGGTTAATTAATTCTAAAGGGGTAATTAAAATAAATTCATCTCCCCCCCAACGAGCTACAAAATAGTCGGAAGGAATTACAGATACAAGTCTGTGAGTAAAATACTCTAACAATTTATCTCCTATGCTATGACTCAAGGTATCATTAATGTTTTTAAATCTATCAATATCAATAAACAAAACAGCAAAGAATTTTGAAAGTAGGCTTTCTTTGGCTTCTTGAATATTTTTGCTTATTTGCCAATAAAAAAAATCTCGATTAGGAATACCAGTCAAAGAGTCGTGTAGTGCATGATATTTTAGTTTTGCTTCGGAGTTTTTTCGCTCTGTAATATCAAAAATATAGCTTCTCATAACATTTTCCTTTGATAAATAATGAATATACTGCTCATAATGTTTATCTTCTATCTCAATTTCTCTGATAATTAATTCTCCATGATTTTCTTCTGAAACTGGTTTTAAGTCTTTTATAAGGGGATTTTCTTGGTTTGTTTGTTTTAGCAAGTCTTCAAAGCTAAGTTTCGCAGAAGGATTACAGTAAATGATATTGCCACTAAAATCAAACTCTAAAATAGGATTAGGAGATAATTCAGGAAAAGAAGCTAATCTTTGTATGTCGTAGTTTTCAAGACTATTTTTAAGATTTAATTCCGAAACAATGAGAGTATCTTGAAGTTTTTCTCTTGCTAAATTACTGCTAGTTAAAGATTCACTCTTAGATTTTTTAGAGTTTAGATCACAATAAGGATAAATAATTATATTGTCAGAAACTTCCTGTTTATAAACAGCTTGATTGTCGTTACTACCAAAAGCAATTAAATCACCATCTCTAAGGGAATGATGTATTATTTTTTTTCCATTAACCAAAGTTCCATTTTGACTTCTTTTTCCTTCTAAATCTCCATCTATCAGTATATATATACTTTCTCCATTGGCTGAATCTCTGCGCATTAAAGTAGCATGATGTCTGGATACTGAAGGTGAGTTAAGACGAATGGAATTATTAGAATGACGGCCAATAAAATATATTCCTTCTGTCAGTTGAAAGGATGTATCTTCCGTACAATCATCACACAGAAAAAGTAAAAGATGATTATTTTTATTGGATGAGTCATTCATTGATGATAGACTATACTTTTAAAGTACTAATGAAGTTTAAATTAAGACTGCGACACTCATAAATTCGGAATAGGAATTCTTTTTTATCTTAAACTATGTTAATTATGGCATTGTAATATTTGAATAAAAATTTTAAATTTAGTTTTGTTGGCTATGATCATTGAATAAATAAATTGAATAGAAATTGTGTAATAAAACTTTACATTTAATTAATAAAGTATATCATTGACCGCCGATGATGATAATATATATTACCAATTAGAAAAATTAGTTTAGTAAGGAACAATTAATTAAAATGGAAGCAACGATGTTATTGGCTAAATTACCAGAGGCTTACGAGATTTTTAAGCCTTTAGTGGATGTTTTACCTGTTATTCCCTTATTCTTTTTGTTATTAGCTTTTGTATGGCAGGCTGCCGTAGGCTTCAGATAAACAATTTTGTTTTTACCAATATTTACAAATAAGCCCATGTGAGTGAATATAGTCACAACATGGGTTTTATTTATGTTTTTATCTATATTCATAATGTTGTTATTTTAATAAAGATTAAGAGATTAGGAAAAGGGAAGCATAATTAAGTCTATGATGAAAAAAGTTTTAATTTTATCTACCCCTGTGGGTGCATTAAGTTCAGGCATTGGTGGCGGTGTAGAATTAACTATTTATAATCTGATTCAAGAAATGCAAGGGCGTGGTCATATTATAAAGGTAATAGCTCCAAAAGGATCTTTTTTTGACCATGCTGATATTATTGAAATTGAGGGAAATTTACATACTCCTGCTCAAACTCAAAGCCGTCAAACCCCTGTGATTATGCCTGATAATTCGGTTTTAGCAAATATGCTCGATTATGCTTATCAGATACAATCTGAATACGATGTTATTGTTAATTTTGCTTTTGATTGGCTTCCTTTTTATCTTACTCCCTTTTTTTCAACTGCGATCGCACATTTTATTAGTATGGGGTCTCTTTCTGATAGTTTAGATCAGATTATGGGAAAAATAGCAACACGATTTCCTTATCAATTTGGTGTTTATACTAAATCTCAAGCAGATACCTTTCCTTTTGCAGATAAATGTCAATGCTTAGGTAGTGGTATTGATTTATCTTTATATCAGTTTCAACCTCAACCGAAAAAACAATTAGCATGGTTAGGTAGAATAGCCCCAGAAAAAGCCTTAGAAGATGCCGTAAAAGCCTCGGAAATCACAAACATTCCCTTACTAATTTTTGGTAAAATTCAAGACCAAGAATACTGGCAAACCATTCAAAATCAACATCCCTCAGCCCCAATTAAATATCAAGGGTTTTTATCTACCAAAGATTTACAAGCACAACTGCGTGATTGTTTAGGATTGATTATGACTCCTCGTTGGGTAGAAGCCTTTGGAAATGTTGCCATTGAAGCTCTTGCTTGTGGCGTTCCTGTAATTAGCTATGCTAGAGGAGGTCCTGCGGAAATTGTTACCGATGGCAAAACAGGATTTTTAGTAACCCCTGATAGTGTGGAAGATTTAGCGATTGCCATTCAACGTCTTCCCGAAATCAATCGCTATGATTGTCGTCAGGTGGCAGAAGATGTTTATTCTTTAACGGCATGGGGCAACCGTTTTGAATCGTGGTTAGACTCTTTTATTTAATCTAAAAAATCTGTTAGAATTTCGTCTGGTTCATCATATATGTCTTCATCATCCAAAGAATGGGTGATATTTCCCTTGTCTATATGACGAGGATTGATTTGATATTGTAGATTTTCCACCAGTTTTTCTAATATATGAAATTTAGCTTCTATTTTTTCTAACTCTAAATTTTTCGCTTCTAATACACTCAGGCGTTGGTTTAATTTTTCATAGTCTTGTGTTAATTTTTCTAATTTTTCATGCTCCAAACTTTCACCTAAATAATTACCGATAATACTAGCGATTAATTTTTCTAAAGATATATTCTTTTGTTGAGCAATATCAATTAATTTTTCTTTCCACTCAGAATCAATATAAATGTTTAAAAATGATATTTTATCTCCTTTTTTGTCCATTATTTATGCTTGAAACTTTAATTAAATAACTAAAAAAATCTTTATAAATCTAACAGAGGTTTTCTTAACACCTAAACACTATAAGGGGCGAATAAATTCAACCCCTCTCCCATAATTTTCTGTTTTTTATGGAGAAACGAAAAGTGCGGTCGCCGAAGGTGCGGCTACGCCGATCGCGCTTCTATGATTAAATTATTATCAGAATTAGCTCATTTTATACTTACCACCTTTAGCCGGATCTGTCCAGTCACAAGCAAAACCCTTAGTTTCAGCTACATATTGATTCCAAGGTATTGGGTCAACAGGTGCATCTGTGGCAAAGACAATATCAAATAAACCGTCATCTCTTACCTGTCCGATTCTGACTGTTTTAGAAATATGATGATTAGGTTGCATGGTGACAAGTCCTTCAGGGGCTTGTAATGACTGGCCGACAGCCGCACTTCTCACAGGCTCTAAATCGGTTGTGCCGGCGGCTTCAACGGCTTGTTTCCAGAGATAAACCATAATGTAAGCAGCTTCCATGGGATCATTAGTTACCCTGTCTTGACCATATTTAGCACGAAAAGCCTCTACAAATTTTTCATTTTCGGGACTTTCTACAGTTTGAAAATAGTTCCATGCGGCATAATGACCTTTAAGATATTCTACCCCAATTTGTCTAACCTCTTCTTCGGCAATACTTACAGACATAACAGGATATTTATCTGGAGTTAAACCTGCGGCTTGGATTTGTTTGAAGAAAGCAACGTTACTATCTCCGTTTAAGCTATTAAAAATAACACCGCCGTTGGGTAGAGCGGCTTTTATCTTAGTAATAATGGGAGTAACTTCCGTATTGCCAAGGGGTAAATAATCCTCTCCTACGGTGGTGCCACCTTTTGCTTCTAATTGAGCTTTAATGATAGTGTTTGCTGTTCTGGGAAATACATAGTCAGAGCCAACGAGGAAAAATTCCTTACCTTTATTTTCTAATAACCAATCTACAGCAGGTTCAATTTGCTGGTTAGGGGCGGCACCAGTATAGAAGATATTTTTAGAGCATTCTTGTCCTTCGTATTGTACGGGATACCATAACATATGATTTTTGGACTCAAATACAGGTAAAACAGCTTTTCTACTAGCAGAAGTCCAACAGCCAAATACTGTTACTACTCCATCTTGATCAATTAGCTTAGTTGCTTTTTCCGCAAAGGTAGGCCAATCAGATGCGCCATCTTCGACAATCGCTTCAATTTGCTTTCCTAAAACTCCGCCACTAGCGTTAATTTCTTCGATCGCAAGTTGTTCAGCTTCCACAACAGTGGTTTCACTAATGGCCATTGTACCACTAAGAGAGTGCAAGATTCCTACTTTTATGGTATCCCCTTCACCACCAGAAGGAGTTTCCGTAGTGGTATCCGTAGCGGTATCATCGGCAGGAGGAGGAGCATCAGCACAGGCTTTGAGGAGTAAACTTGTTCCTAATGTAGCCGATCCGTAAAGGAGAAATTTTCTTCTACCTAGTCTTGACATAGTATTATTTTTTACTAATTATGTTGTTTTAAACTAATTAATAGTAAAGATAAGGTTAAGCATATTTTGTATTTTTGGATACATAATTTTTATGGGAGTGGTTAGTGAAGGGTAAATTAATTGTTGTAACACTAATTTTGATCTGTTTAACGGGGGTTAGTATTGTTTGGATGGGGGGGATTCAACCAGAAATTTTGCATGAGCAGGTAAAGAGACTGGGAATTTTTGCACCAATAATTTATGTATTGTTATATATTGTTGCTACGATTTTACTTTTACCATCAACTCCTTTAAATATTAGCGGCGGTTTAATTTTTGGTTTTCAATGGGGTTTATTTTGGACTGCGATCGCAGCTATTATGGCCGCTATAGCAAGTTTTATCTACGCTAGATTTCTGGGACAAAATTGGGTCAGACAAAAATTTGGTAGTTACCTACAAAACCTTGATGAAGAAATCAGAAAAGGAGGAATATGGTATATTTTCGCTATTCGTCTTTTACCTTTAATTCCTTACGGAATCGTCAACTATGGGGCAGGTTTGACTTCTGTTACCCAAAAAGATTATTTATTTGGTACGATTTTCGGCACAATTCCGGGGATTTTTCCCTTTGTGATGATAGGAGCAGGTTTAGCCGAGGGCAGTATATTACCCGTAACCATTGCCTCTGGTTTAGCGAGTTTACTATTATTCGGAGCAACTTGGTTTAAAAATAAATCAAAAGGCAAAAAAAACTAAGGAAATAGTGTGAATAATTAAGATAAAATCTACCTAAACTGATTGAAAAAATAAAAAATTAAGCCTAAAAAACTATTAATATCAAACCTAAATTAATAAAATACAAAATACTATTAAAAAATTATGTTAATCGCTATTGCATCTTTAAAAGGTGGTGTTGGCAAAACCACAACAGCCATTCATTTAGCCGCTTATTTACAAACAGATCAACCAACCCTACTTGTTGATGCTGATCGCAATCGTTCTGCCTTAGTGTGGGCTAGGGAGGAAAAATTACCTTTTACAGTGGCTTCTCAGGCTGGTTCTGCCCCTTTTATGGCAACTCATAAACATATTGTCACAGATATGAGAGGGGGACCAGAAGAAGATGATTTTGTGGACTTAGCAAAGGGAAATGATTTGATGATTATTCCCACCACCCCCAATCATTTGGATCTCGATGCTACTATCAAAGCAGTAGAAATGCTGAAAAAACACAATGTGAATAATTATAAAATTCTCTTGACGAAAGTAGATTCTCGTACTAGCAACAGCAGAACTGCGAAATATTTTTTAAAAGAACAAAATTTGCCTCTATTCAAAACAGAAATTCCCCTTTTAATCGCTTTTGAAAGGGCTTCACAACACGGAAAAACCGTAAAAGACTACAGCGACGATCGCGCTAAAGTGGCATGGAAGAAATATCGAGATGTGGGCAAGGAGATTATGAGTTAGGAGTTTAAAATAGGTTTCAGGTTTCAGGTTGCAGGTGTCAAGGTGTTGGGGAAGCGTGTTAATTAAACACTTTTGCTGTCCCCCCTCGAGAAGCAGGGTTTTTTAAAAGTCAGGGCAAAATTATCTTGCCCTCACCCCCAACCCCTCTCCCACAGTAGAGGGGAGCGTTTTTTCTTAATAATTGATTAATTAATACTTAAAAACTCCTGTATCTGTTACTATTTGTTAGTTTCAAAAATTGACATTTTTGAGAATGAAAAAACCCTGCTCTTTTACGGGGAGAAAGGAAAAAGAAAGTTATTAAATAATAGTGGTTCTATCACTTACTTTGAGTATGTAAATTATTAGTTAGGGTAGGCAAAAGGCAAGAGGCAATGGGCAATAGGGGATTATTAAATAATAATTTATAAACTTTTAGTTTTTATTTAACTATAAACACTATGCAATAAACGTTATAGAAGTCCTGTTTCTCTTAATTTATCATAACTACTGTATGAGAAATAATGAGAAATATTTTTAGCCTCCGCTAACAGGTGGAATTAAGGCTATTTCATCTTGATCATTTAAGATAAAATTAGGTTCAACAAATTGTAGGTTAACTGCAAATCTGGTGATATTTTCCCAAGGTTTTAATTCTGGTTTTTCTTGTACGATAAAGTCTTGCAATAATTGTTTAACTGTTATCTCTTTTTCTAATTTAAGGGTGATTTCTTCTTTTTGATAGGTTTCTTGGTAGATGGCAAATAGTTTGACTATCACTGTTATTTTATGTTTGTTTTCTTTCATTTTTTGGCTCTATTAATTTGAAGATATAAATTATTAGTTTAGATAGGAAAAAGAGAATTATTTAATAATCATTGATAAACTTTTAATTTTTATTTTGCTATAACTCCTGTACAGGATGATTTATATAAGTTATTTTCTATTAGTTTGCCATAACTACCGTAAAAGAAAAGTGTTAATTAACCTGAGTTTGGGATAAATTTTTATCTATGAGTGATGGCGAAAAGGGCAATTAGTGAATAGTGAATAGTTGATAGTTGATAATTACTCATTACTCATTACTCCCCTAAACCTGACACCTGCAACCTGCAACCTGCAACCTGATACCTACCCTTATCCGATATTCTTAAACCAAACTGAGGTTATTAAAATTAAGAAAGAGTCGTTATAGTTTAAAAAACAAATTATATAATTTTATGCAACCAGAAAACTTACTAGATTTAGTTAAAAAACAAGGAATTAAAAATGCAGAGGTTTATCAAGTTGAGTCTTATTCTCGCCCGATTTGTTTTTCTGCTAATCGTTTAAAACAAATTGAGTCTTCTCAAGTTTCTGGGGTTGCCTTACGTTTATGGAGAGATAATAAACCGGGTTTAGCTTTAGCTTATGGAGAGTTTACTGCTGATGATTTAATTGCAAAAGCCCTTGCTGTTTCTGATTTGAATGATCCTGAAGAAATATTTTTAAATGGTACAAATAACCTAATTTATTCTAACGATGATGGTAACTCAAAAAGATTTGTTGATCAAGATAAAAAAATTATAAAAGAAGGAGGAGATGCGATCGCATCTATTTTAGATTTATATCCAGAAGCGATTGTTAATTTGGATGTGGAATGGGAAAGGGAAACCACAACATTAATCAATACTCAAGGATTATACTGTCAACAAAAAGATATTAGTCAAAGTGCGTCTGTGGGATTGGAATTAGTAAGAGAAGAAGACTTTTTAGGCATTTATGATGGAGAATATTCCCATGGACATATTGATTTAAGTAGAATCATTGAATCAGTTTTAAGACGATTAGAATGGGCAGAAAAAAACGTTGCTGTCAAAACAGGTAAATTTCCAGTCTTATTCACTCCTAATGCTGTTGTCACTCTTTGGGATACCGTCACCGAAGCCTTAAATGGAAAATATATTCTTGATAAATCATCTCCTTGGAGTGAGTCTTTAGGAAAAGTAGTTATTTCTCCTTGTTTAACTTTAAAGCAACAACCAGATTTGAAACCCTATGATTGCCCTTTTGATGATGAGGGTAGTATGACTCAAAATTTAACCTTAATAGAAGCAGGAGTCTTAAAAAATTTTTACACTGATAAAAAAACCGCTTCTAAACTAGGTATAAGTAATACAGGTAATGGTTTTCGTACGGGTTTAGGTGCTTATCCCAGTCCTGATTTAGTAAATTTAGTGATTAGTGAAGGTAATAAGTCTTTTCCAGAAATAGTAAAAAATATGGATCACGGTATTATTGTCGATCAGATTCTCGGAGGCGGTGCGGACATTTCCGGGGATTTTTCTTTCAATATTGATTTAGGTTACTTGGTTCATAATGGAAAAATTCAAGGCAGAATTAAAGATACTATGTTAGCGGGTAATGTTTATCAGTGTTTACAAAAAGTAAATGCGATCGCATCTGATATAGTTTGGAGTGGTGCTTGTTATACTCCTTCCATAGTTGTGGATAATATCTCTGTGGTAAGTGATAGCTAATTACCCTGAATTCAGGATAAATTTTGATCTATGGATGATTGAGAAAAGGGCAATAGGTAATAAAAGGGCAAGGGGCAAAGGTAAATAGTGAATAGTGAGTAGTTGATAATTACTCGTTACTCGTTACTCATTACTTTCTTCTAAAACCTGAAACCCTGTACGGGCGAATGGCCATTCGCCCCTACGTCTCCCTCATCCCCTCATCCCTCTAATACTTAATACTTCAACACCTGACACCTAACCTTATTGTTTTAGTCACAATTAAGCAACTCCAAAAATGTTCAAAGAGGAATGAAATTTTCTTGAATTTGGATATGTTTTGAACAAGTTTGCTATATTCTTCTGAACAAAGAGAAAAAATTATTGTCATATCAATGAATGATTTACAATGGGTTCTAATCTGTGCTGGATTAGTATTTTTAATGCAACCCGGATTCATGTGTTTGGAGTCGGGTTTAACCAGAAGCAAAAATAATATTAATGTTGCAGTTAAAAATTTAGCTGATTTTGGCATCTCCGTAATGCTGTTTTGGATGTTTGGTTATGGGGTGATGTTTGGCTTAAGTAGGGGCGGGTTAATCGGTACTCAAGATTTTTTTCTCGATGTAGGGGATAATTTTAAATTAGGAGCTTTTTTTCTCTTTCAAGCAATGTTTTGCAGTACTGCTACCACTATCGTTTCAGGGGCTGTGGCAGAAAGATTACGCTTTAATTCTTATATTATGGTGGCGGCGTTGGTGTCTGGATTAGTTTATCCTGTATTTGGACATTGGGCATGGAATGGTTTGAGTTATGATAACAATGCTTTTACCGGTTGGTTAGGGCGTATGGGTTTTGTGGATTTTGCTGGATGCACTGTAGTTCACTGTATCGGTGCTTGGGTTGCTTTTGCTCTACTGTTGGTAATTGGTTCAAGACAAGGAAGATTTTTAGAAGGAGGAAAGATAAATAAAATTAATGGATCAAATCTGCCTTTATCGGTGTTGGGGGTAATGTTATTATGGATTGCTTGGTTTGGATTTAATGGAGGAAGCACTCTTGCTTTCAATAATGAGGTAACAAGAATTTTAGTTAATACTCTTATGGCAGGAGTGGGGGGAATGATTTGCGGTTGTGCTTTTGGTTGGTATAAATATAAAATTCCCGAAGTAGAGTTTTTGATGAATGGAACCGTTGCAGGTTTAGTTTCTATTACGGCTTCTTGTCATGCAGTATCAACGGCGGAGGCGGTAATTATAGGCGCGATCGGATCTTTTTTAATGTTAAATATTAAGGCTAAGTTGGAACATTATCGTATTGATGATGCGGTGGATGCAGTGGCGGTGCATGGTGGTAGTGGTGTTTGGGGTGTGTTAGCCGTAGCTTTTTTCGGACAGTCGGAGTTATTAGGTACGGGGTTAACTCCTTTTCAACAGTTTTGGGTACAGTTATTAGGGGCGGTGATTTGCTTTGTTTGGGCGTTTGGTATTAGTTTCTTAATTTTGTGGAATTTGAATCGTATTTTTCCTTTACGAGTGTCTGTGGAGGATGAGGAGTTGGGCTTAAATGTTTCTGAACATCGAGCGAAAACGGAGATTTATGAGTTATTAACTATTATGGATCGACAGGCACAAACTCAGGATCTTAGTTTAAGAGTACCCGTTGAACCTTTTACAGAAGTGGGGCGCATCGCTACTCTTTATAATCGAGTAATTTCTTCTTTAGAAAAATCGACTTTAAAGTTACATGAAGGTAATCGGGAGTTAGCAGAAGCAAAGCAGAAAGCAGAAATTGCCAATAAAACCAAAAGTATCTTTTTAGCTAATATGAGTCATGAGTTGCGCACCCCCATGAATGCGATTCTTGGCTTTTCTCAAATCATGATGCGATCGCAAACTTTATCTCCTGAACAATTAGAAAATATTAGTATCATTCAAAGAAGCGGTAATTATTTGTTGAATTTAATTAATAATGTTCTTGATTTATCGAAGATTGAAGCCGGAAAAATGACTTTGAATGAAAAAAACTTCGATCTTCACGCTTTATTAGAAGAAATTGAGGATTTATTACAACTTAAGGCGGAAGACAAGGGTTTGCAGTTAAATTTAGAAATTGACACTTATGTACCCCGTTTTGTGTGTACAGATGAGACAAAATTACGGCAGGTGCTAATTAATCTAGTCAATAACGGTATTAAGTTTACAGAGGAAGGAGGGGTTAATATTTTAGTTTCTCTCTCTAACCAAACTCTGGAAATGGAGAATCAAAGATATATCAAATTTGCAGTAGAAGATACAGGGGCAGGAATAGCCCAAGAAGATTTATCAAAAGTATTTGAGGCTTTTACACAAACAGAAGTAGGTAGAAATGTTCAAGAGGGTACAGGTTTAGGGTTGCCCATAAGTAGAAGGTTTGTACAGTTGATGGGCGGAGATATTGAGATTCAAAGTACTTTGGGAGAAGGTAGTATTTTTAGTTTTGAAATAGTTGTCACTCTCGTCACAGAAAGAGATGTGCAAACTCATAATCCCCGTCAATCAAGACGAGTGATAGCCTTAAAGTCGGGGCAACCTCGGTATCGTATTTTAGTGGTGGACGATCGCCCCATTAATCGTTTACTATTAATAAAACTCTTACAGCCTCTCGGATTTGAATTGAAAGAAGCCTGTAACGGGCAAGAAGCGATCGCAATTTGGGAGGAATGGGACCCCCATCTTATTTGGATGGATATGAGAATGCCTGTGATGGATGGTTATGAGGCAACCCAATACATTAAAGGAACATTAAAAGGTAATGCTACAGCGATTATTGCTTTAACCGCTAGTGTTTTAGAAGAGGAAAAAGCCGTTATTTTATCCGCTGGGTGTGATGATTTTATCAGAAAACCCTTTCGAGAATCCGTTATCTTTGATGCTATCGGGAAGCATTTAGGAGTTGAGTATATTTATGAGGAAGAACCGGAATTGAATGTTTTTGAACAGAAGCATCAATCTTTGACAAGACAGGATTTGCAAATAATGCCTTCTAAATGGCTCGATAAATTATATCAAGCGGCGAAGGAATTAGATGATGATTTAATTTTGGAATTAATCAGGAAAATTCCCCCCGAAAATAATATCCTCGCAGATAAATTAAAACATCTTGTGGACAACTTTCAACTTGCCAAAATTAGAAAATTAATTGAAGAAATATAGTAAACTGATTTATATGGATCCCTTCTTTTCACCTATGAGTGCTGTGGAAATATCTTCCGAGGAAAAATTAACAGAAAGTATATTGATAGTTGATGATCAACCTGCTAATTTAAGAGTCTTATCGCAAATGTTGCAGATAAAAAACTATAAGGTAAAAAAGGCAGCAGACGGAGAAAGTGCGATTCTAGCGGCTAAATCTAGTCCTCCCGATTTAATTTTACTGGATATTTTAATGCCTGACCTTAACGGCTATGAAGTTTGTAGAAAGCTCAAAGCTGATAATCTTACGAAGGATATTCCCGTGATTTTTATTAGTGCTTTAAGTGATGTTTTTGATAAAGTTAAAGCCTTTGAAGTCGGTGGAATTGACTACATAACTAAACCATTTCAAGAAGAAGAAGTTTTAGCGAGAATAGGTAGTCAATTAACTATTCAAAAACAAAAAAAATTACTCGAAAAAGAGCAAGAAAAACTAAAAAAAGAAAGAGAACACTTAAGAAAAGAAATCAGGCAAAGAAAAGAAGCAGAAGCTATTTTATATCAATCCCGTGCTATTATCTCTAGTATTCTTAATTCTTCCTTAGATGCGATCGCAGCTTTAGAAGCAGTAAGAGATCCCGCTTCAGGTAATATTTTAGACTTTCGTTGCTTAGTTGTTAACCCCATAACCGCTCAAATTTTTAATCGTCAACCAGAGGATTTAACAGGAAAATTATTATTTAAAAAGTTTATCAATCAAATTAAACCAGAATTATTTTTTGAGTTTATAAAAGTAGTAGAAACAGGAAAATCTTTAGATAAAGAAATTGAATACAATTATAAAAAACAACATAAATGGTTTCATTGCATAGCTGTAAAATTGGGAGATGGATTTTCCGTCACTGTTAGAGATATTACCGAAAGAAAAAAACTAGAATTAAAATTAAGTAAATTAGCCACCATAGACAGCTTAACAGGTGTTTATAACCGTCATTCCTTTGACAAAATCCTCAAACAAGAGTGGCAGAGATGCGGTAGAGGAAAACAACCCTTATCCTTAATTATTTGTGATATAGATTTTTTTAAACCCTATAACGATTTTTACGGACATCAAGCAGGAGATAAATGCTTAATAGAAGTAGCAAAAACCATGAGTAATATTGTTAGAAGAACATCAGATTTTTTAGCTCGTTATGGTGGAGAAGAATTTGCAATTATTTTACCTAATACGCCTCAACAAGGGGCATTTAATGTTGCCGAAAATATTCGCCAAGAAATCGAAGCCTTACAACTTCCCCATGAAAAATCTAAAATTAGCAATTATATTACTTTTAGTTTAGGTGTCGCAACGATTATTCCCACTCAAGATGTCTCATTAGAATCCCTAATTAAAAGTGCCGATAATGCCTTATATTCTGCTAAAAAATCGGGCAAAAATCAAACTCAGCTAGGGGAGTTATTGTTATAAACTTAGGGCGTGGGTAAATTAAACTATGACTTTTAAGTAGCTCCACTTAATTAAACGTAAAATAGGCTCAGTTAGTAGTAAGGGCTGAAGCCCTTATTTTAAGAACGTTTAAAACCCCTAAAGGGGTAACTACAAACTTTCTTTTATTTAATCGGCTCTACTTAACACCGAACTCAGATAAGGTGTTAGAAGATTAAGGAGCGACTAATTTTCAATTCATAATTAAGATATATATTTTGAACTTCCCAATAATGTAATGGAATGGAACTTATTAACAGTACAAAACTTTTCTATAATTGATAGAGAAATCGATAAAAGTGTTTTTTCTCCTGCTGAATATGAAATTGTCAAAAGAGTGGTTTTCAGTACGGGAGATTTAGAATATGCTTCGGTCATTAATTTTGCGAATAATCCCTTATCCAATGGATTTGCCGCTTTAGAGACAAGAGTACCAATTATGGTAGATACTCCAGTTATACAAGCAGGAGTTCTTCCTTTTTTACAGCAAACATTTATGAATCCTGTTTATTGTTTAGAGGATTTTGCTTTACCCGCTTCTGTAACAGCAACAAAATCGAAAATATGGCAAAAATTAAGCAAAAATTACCCTTCTGCTATTTATATTATTGGAGAAAATCCTGTTTCTCTCTTTTCTCTTTTAGATTTAATCGAATCAGTGCAAGTAAAACCCAGTTTAATTATTGCAACCCCTTCCGGTTTTACTCGTAAAGAAATAATCAATAAAATGTTACAAAAATCTGGAGTTTCTCATATTCGTTTCGATAGTTATAAGGGGGGGGTAACAGTTGCGATCGCAATTTTTCAGGGACTAATAGAATTAGGATGGTTAGCCAAAAATTCCACTATGCCCATGAAAAATCCAAAAGTTAGAAGCTAAAAGATTGAAAAATTGAGAGCTTGGGAGATGGGGAGATGAGGAGATGGGGGGATGAAATGACGAGAGGAGGTTCGTTAAACACTTTTGCTCTCACCCCTCTCGAGGGGGGATAAAGGGGGGTTTCTTTTAAGGAGAGAGACAGAGGGGCTTGTCTCTTGCCCTTTTTTAATCTATTCCCACTCAATAGTTCCGGGAGGTTTAGATGTAATGTCATACACCACTCGATTAACCCCTTTCACCTCATTAACAATACGGGTGGACATTTGCTCTAATAAGTCATAGGGAGGTCTTGCCCAATCTGCTGTCATACCGTCTTCACTGGTAATTAAACGTAAAACAACGGGGAAAGCATAGGTTCTTTTATCTCCCATTACACCAACACTACGCACAGGTAGTAAAACGGCAAATGCTTGCCAAAAATCATGGTACATACCCCATTTTTTGATCTCGTCTCTGACGATAAAATCAGCATCTCTAAGGATATTTAATTTTTCGGCGGTGACTTCTCCTAAAATACGAATAGCTAAACCGGGTCCGGGGAAAGGATGACGGGAAACAATTTCTTCTGGTAAGCCAATGCTTCTACCGACTTTTCTCACTTCGTCTTTAAAGAGTTTACGCAGAGGTTCTACTAATTTAAAGCGTAAGTTTTTCGGCAATCCTCCCACATTGTGATGGCTCTTAATTTTAACTGCCACTCTTTCCCCTGTTTTGGGATCAACATTAGTATCTGCAGATTCGATTACATCAGGGTATAATGTTCCCTGTGCCAAGTAGTCAAAGGGTCCTAAACGGTTAGATTCTTCCTCAAACACTTGGATAAATTCATGACCGATAATACGGCGTTTTTCTTCTGGATCTGTTACACCTTCTAGTTTTGCTAAGAAGCGATCTCGTGCATTAACATACTCAACATTGATATGGAATTGTTGATCAAAAATCTCCATTAATCTTTCAGGTTCGCCTTTACGCATAAAACCTTGATCAATGAACATACAAGTAAGCTGATCACCTATAGCCTCATGGAGTAGAAAAGCGAGGGTTGAGGAGTCAACACCACCAGACAAAGCTAATAATACTCTCTTATCACCCACCTTTGCTCGAATTTCTCTGATGGATTCTTCCACAAAGGCTTCTGTTGTCCAAGTGGGTTCGCAACCACAGATATGATAGACAAAATTGCGAATTAATGCTGTACCATATTGAGAATGAATTACTTCAGGATGGAATTGAACTCCGAATAACTTTTGCTGATGTTGTGCGATCGCAGCACAGGGAGTATTGTCAGTATGAGCGAGAATTTTGAAACCGTCGGGTAATTGAGTACAAGAATCCCCATGACTCATCCACATGGTTGAACCTTCTTCCACATTAGTTAACAAATCAGTGGGATCATCAATAAATAGAGAGGCTTTACCATATTCTCCACGAGTTGCTCGTTCTACTGTACCCCCTAACTGCTTAACCATTAATTGCATACCGTAACAAACCCCTAAAACGGGGATACCTAAATTCCAGATTTCAGGGTCACAAAGAGGCGCACCCTCATCATAAACGGAATTAGGACCACCTGAGAGGATAATACCGTGAGGATTGATTTGTCGTAATTGTTCCGCACTGGTACGATAAGATATAACCTCAGAATAAACCTCCGTTTCTCGAATACGACGAGCGATTAATTCTGAATATTGCGATCCAAAGTCAAGTATTACAATCATTTGTCGTTTCAGGTTGATGGTAGAATCAAGATTATGAGATTTACCTTCTTGTTTTGGGGTGATACTGTCTGCTATGGTCACTGGCTCTAACTATTTATGTATTGAGTTTTCTTACTTTTCTTGCTGACTAAAGATTATTTACCGACTTAAAAGCGGGTGACAATAGTTAATTTTTAGTTACAAGTATCACTTCATTTTATCATAAATAGGCAATGGGCAAAGTTAAAAGGGCAAAGTTAAAGGGACAAAGGGCAAAGGTAAATAATTAAGAATTAAGAATTAAAAATCCCGAAACCTGAAACCTAACACCCATCCTTATCCGATATTCTTAAACCGAGCTGAGGTCAATCTCCCAAACTCTTATTGAATGATAGTCTCTGAGGTAATGACATAATCAAAAGACACACCTTCAACAATCGCACAGAGTAAATTTGCTTGAGTTAAATTAGTGCCGTGCAAAATTGCTCCACTAAGGTTTGCTTCCTCTAAATCTGCCTGAGATAAATCCGCTCCACTGAGATTTGCATTGCTTAAATCTGCTTTTTGTAAACAAGCTCCCACAAGATTGACACCTCGCAAATCTGCTCCTCTTAAATCGGCATTGCATAAATCTAAATTGGTTAAGATAGCACCAGCCAAAAAACTTCCTGCTAAACTAATATTTTCCACTTGACTTGAAAGTAATATCGCCCCCCGCAAATCTGCACCCCGCAAATCTGCACCCTGTAAAGAAGCCCCTGTTAAATCTGCCCCTCTCAAATTACATCGCAAGATAGCTTTTTCTAAGTTTGCCCCTGTCAAATTTACTCCTGTTAAATTACTTCCAGTAAAATTACTTTGTGCTAAATCAGCCCCTGAAAGGTTAGCACCATTAAGATTAATTGCCTGTAAATCTTTGATATTGCCATGGCGGATGTTTTCTATATCTAGGGTATATGACTTACTCATTGTGGGCTAAATTTTGAATGGTCAACATCAGTCATAATATCGTTAATTGTTCTTTTTATGATTATTTTTTGCTTCGGTTTCTGGATATTTTTTACATTTTTTAATATATTTATCAATTTCTTTTTGAAGACAAAATTGGATGAAGTCAGTCATTTTTACTGTTTTTTCAACTCCTAATTTCATTTGCCACCGTCCTTGTATTTCAAGAGGCGATCGCCATAATTCTAAATGATTTACCATCGGTTGAGCATAAAAACTACTTTCCTCACCACCCAATAATAAAGAAGAAAAATGGGTAAAATGGTCATGACTAACACGATAGCAAGGAAAATCGGCTATTAAAGGTACGCCCCAACCGTCAAAAGCCAATAGACATAATACTTCACCATTCCATGCTTTCCATAGTTTTCCTAAAATTATCGCTCCCACCACTCCAGCACTAAAACTAATTACAATAATTGGGCAGGGAAAACAAGATTGATTAACTAGATAATTAGATAAAAAATTATAAGCACTGAGTCCATCTAATGGTTGTACTTTATCAGTGGGTATAATTATGTATTTTAAGTCTTTGATTGCCTTTATTTGAGAATATAAATATTTAACAAAATTAATAGTTATTTCTAAGTTATGAAAACCTCCTATAATAACGATTAATGGCTGTTGATTGTTCATGAAAATTTTTTCGATACAAATTAGTTAGATTTTTGTTTTAAAGGGACTATAATTTTAAACCAAGCACCTTTAGTTTCAGGATGATTACTAGCTGCGATCGAGCCTTGATGAGCTTCAATAATTTGTTTAACAATACTTAATCCTAAACCACTGCCTCCCCTTGCAGTTCTCATTCTTGACTTATCTCCTCGATAAAGCCTTTCAAAAATGTGGGGTAAATCATTCGGGTTAAAACCACTACCGTTGTCAATGACATGAATTTCGACAACTTCTTCCTCATAAATATTTGTTTTTATTTGTGCTTTTACTAATATTGAACCACCAAAAAAACAGTGCTTTATACTATTATCAAAAAGATTAACAAAAACTTGTGTAAAACGATTAAGATCCACATCTATAAATATTTTATCTTCTCCCTCATATTTATAACTAATTTCTTTTTTCCCTGCTAATATTGTAACCGATTGCCAAGCAGACAATAGTAATTGTTGTAAATCTAAACTTTGAAATTTAAGGGTTTGATAAGGATTTTGTTCTAATTGATAAATTTCTAACCAATTTTGCACTAAATCCACTAAACGATTAATTTCCTTATGTAATTGTTCTAACCAAATTTTCCCTTTATCATCGGTAAATTTCTGGAGAGTTTCTGATAATAATAATAAAGAAGTCAGAGGCGTTCTTAATTCATGACTTAAATCAGAGTAGGCTTGTTCTTTTTTCTGGGTTAATTCTCTAATTAACTGCCTATTTTCGATAAAAATTCCCACTTGCCCCGCAGGAAGGGGATAACTATAGGCTTTTAAAAAAAGTGGTTGATAACTATTAGTATCTAAATTCTCTTCTTCTGCAATGTAATTTGCAGTGGGAAAAAACTGCCATTCTATGGTTAATCTTTTTTGAATTTTTCTAGTTTGCTGAATAAGTTGATCCAGTTCATATGAACGAACTAATTCTAAAAATAGTCTTAAAATCTGAGGATTCCAGCGTTGAATATAAAGTATTTTTTTCGCCTCTTCATTACATTCAATTAAACAATTATTTGCATCAATTCTTAAATAGCCTAAAGGGTTTTTTCTAATTAATTCATGGTGTACATCTAACTCTAATTGAGTATAGTAAAATTTGTTATTTAAAAGATTAACCCCACGCCTAACTTGAGCAATTTTAGAAAGAGACTTAACAGAATCAAATTCAGATAAAGAATATAATATTTCTTTTAGTTGACAATTTGCTCGATAGGCGTTCCAAAAATAAATGAATAAACCAATTGCTAAACCCAGTAGAAAATTTATCATTTAATAACAAAATATTTTGGGAAATCTTAACTAATAATTATTTCCTATTCCATTATAGGGTCTATTATTAATTAATCAGAAATATTTTAACCATAGTTAATAATAATCAGCTATAAAATAAACAAAATATACAATTAACCAATCCCAGACAAAATAAATCTCCATAAATTAATGCTCATCAGACAAATTCAATTTGACTTTTGGTCAAATTATTTTGATTTCTTGATTAATCAACATTGATAATTAATAATAGAGAATAGATATTTTATAGACAAAAAACTATAAAAGTAACGACAAGAACTAATCAAAAATATTTAAACTGCGAACAAACTATGTTAACTCAAGAATCAATATTAGAAATATTAAAACCCGTTCAAGATCCGGAATTACAAAAAAGTTTAGTCGAACTAAATATGATTCGTAATGTTTCTGTTGAAGATGGAAATGTTAGCTTTACTTTGGTTTTAACAACCCCCGCCTGTCCTTTAAGAGAATTTATCGTCGAAGATTGCGAGAAAGCAGTAAAACAATTAGAGGGAGTAAAATCAGTAACCGTAGATGTGACAGCAGAAACACCTCAACAAAAACCCCTTCCTGACAGACAATCAGTTAATCAAGTGAAAAATATTATTGCCATTTCCAGTGGAAAAGGAGGAGTGGGCAAAAGTAGTGTTTCGGTTAATGTTGCGGTGGCTTTAGCTCAAAGTGGTGCAAAGGTGGGCTTATTAGATGCAGATATTTATGGACCTAACGCTCCGACAATGCTGGGTTTAAATGATGTTCCCATAAATGTAGAAAAAAGCCCTCAAGGGGATATTCTTCAACCGGCTTTTAATCATGGTATCAAAATGGTATCTATGGGATTCTTAATTAATCCTGATCAACCCGTGATGTGGCGTGGACCTATGTTAAATGGTATTATCCGTCAATTTCTCTATCAGGTAAACTGGGGTGAGTTAGATTACTTAATTGTTGATATGCCTCCGGGTACAGGAGATGCTCAATTAACTCTTGCTCAATCTGTGCCTTTAGCTGGAGCGGTTATTGTGACTACTCCTCAAAATGTTTCTTTACAAGATGCTCGTAGGGGTTTAAAAATGTTTGAGCAGTTAGGTATCAATATTTTAGGTATTGTGGAAAATATGAGTTATTTTATTCCCCCCGATATGCCAGACAAGAGCTATGACTTATTTGGTTCAGGGGGTGGAGAAAAGGCTTCCAAAGAGTTAAATGTTCCTTTACTAGGTTGTATTCCTTTAGAAATTTCTTTAAGGGAAGGAGGCGATCGCGGCATTCCCATCGTAGCCCTTCAACCTCAGAGTGCTTCTGCTCAAGCCCTGAAAAAAATTGCTCAACAGATTGCTGGAAAAGTCTCTGTTATGGCACTAAGATAAATAGGTATCAGATGGTAGGGGTTGAATATATTCAACCCTTACGGTGTCAGGTTTCAAAAGATTTTTTTATTTTTAATTCTCCTCACTCATTACTCATTACCCCAAAAAACTCCGAACTCAAAAACTTACCTCTTGACATAGGTTTCTGAAACTGCGATAATAATAGTTTGTGTGAAGTTTAGCTTTATTAAACTCTTGGCTAACGTTATCGTAATCGGAGCCCAATGGGGCGATGAAGGAAAAGGAAAAATAACAGATTTACTCAGTAAATCAGCAGATGTAGTTGTTCGCTCCCAAGGGGGAGTGAATGCTGGTCATACCGTTGTGGTGAAAGACCAAAAGTTCAAACTACATTTAATTCCGTCGGGAATTTTGTATCCTGATACTGAGTGTATCATAGGTTCAGGCACTGTGATCGATCCGCAGGAATTATTAGAAGAAATTGATCAATTAAAAGATTTGAATGTTTCGACTGATAATTTATTTATCTCTCAAACTGCCCATGTAACGATGCCTTATCATCGTATTTTAGACCAAGCGGCGGAAGAAAAACGAGGTAAATATAAGATCGGCACGACTGGACGTGGCATTGGTCCGACTTATTCAGATAAAGCGGAAAGAATCGGCATTCGGATGTTAGATTTAATCCATTGCGATCGCTATCCTGATAAGATTGAGTGGACGATTAACTATAAAAATGCCGTTTTAGAAAAACTCTATGGTTTACCGCCATTAGATGCAAAAGAAGTCACAAAAGAGTATCAAATTTATGCAGAGCGTTTACGCCCTTATGTCATTGATAGTTCTTTGAAAATTGATCAAGCTGTCAGACAGAAGAAGAATATCTTATTCGAAGGCGCCCAAGGAACTCTGTTAGACTTAGATCATGGTACTTATCCTTATGTAACTTCTTCTAATCCCATTGCTGGTGGTGCTTGTGTTGGTGCTGGTGTCGGTCCAACAATCATCGATCGCATCATTGGAGTGGCAAAGGCATATACAACCCGTGTGGGTGAAGGACCTTTTCCAACGGAATTAGAAGATGAAATAGGAGAGCATCTAGGGGATAAAGGAGCAGAATTTGGCACAACTACCGGACGTCGTCGTCGTTGTGGTTGGTTTGATGGAGTAATCGGACGTTATGCTGCTCGAATCAATGGTTTAGACTGCTTGGCAGTGACTAAATTAGATGTTTTAGACGAGTTGTCAGAAATAAAAGTCTGTGTTGCCTATGAAATTGATGGTGAAATTTGTCGAGAATTTCCCACCCACGCCATGAAATTTGCTTCTTGTAAACCTGTGTACGAAACATTGCCCGGATGGCAACAATCCACAAGCAACTGTCGTACCTTAGAGGAATTACCAAAACAAGCATTAGATTATTTAAAGTTCTTGGCTGAGTTGATGGAGTTACCCATTGCAATCGTTTCTTTAGGAGCGAGTCGAGATCAGACTATCATAGTCGAAGATCCTATTCATGGCCCTAAACGTGCTTTACTCGATGCCAATGGTGATCCTGTTAATTCTTAAGTCAGTATAATTAATCTCTAAACAAAAATACTATGATTCTTTAACGCATTTTCTTGGCTTCGTCAAGAGATGCTGTCAAAGAACTCTTAAATAGTTAATCGCATTGCTTAATAGAAAAATTTATAAGGAAATCAGTTAACTAAAATGTCAATTACATTGGAATGTAAAACTAGAGCAGAAGGTGGTAATCCTCGCGCATTACGTCGTGAAGGTTTTATTCCTGCCAACTTATATGGACATAAAGGAGCAGAATCCGTGTCCTTAGTATTAACCCAGAAAGAGGCTTTAACTCTGCTCAAAAACGCATCGGTCAATAACACTCTTGTGGAGTTAAATGTTCCCGAAATCAACTGGAATGGTCAAGTTTTAATTAGGGAAGTACAGACTCATCCTTGGAAACGCAATTTACATCATATTAGTTTCTTTTGTCCCTCTGCAGATAAAGATGTAATCGTAGTTGTACCTTTAAAAATTGTTGGTCATTCTATTGGGATATCCAAAGGGGGTATTATGGAACAAATGGTAACAGAAGTAAAAGTTCGCTGTTTGCCTGATAAAATTCCTCAATTCCTAGAAATGGACATCAGCCACGTGGACATTGGCAAGACTTTCTCTGTGGGTAATTTGGTTCTTCCTGAAGGTATTACTGTATTAGATGATCCTCATAAAAACATCATCGGTATCGTAGCACCTCGTAAGAAAGGCTAATAATATCCTAATTGGAGACAAAATTAATTTATTAGGTGTCAGGTGTCAGGTGTCAGGTTAAATAACCTCAGTTTGGTTTAAGAATATCCGATAAGGTTAGGTTTCAGGTTGCAGGTTGCAGGTGTTAGGATGATGACCAGATGAGAAGAGAGAATGAGAGGAGGAAGTAAAGGCTTAGGGTTTGGGGTGGTAGGGGTTGAATATATTTTTAACGTTAGTTCGGGTTAAGGCAATTTTATCGTTATTTCTAAGAAGCTATAAGGTTTTCTGACTACGAGTTGGGATGCTTTCAGCTTATCCAAAACTCAGGTTAAATCATCAATAACAGTAGCATTTTTTCCGTGTGACGATGCTATGTTTATTAAAGTTTGTGGGGATTATATCTAGTAATTTATCACAACTACGGTACAAGAATTGAATTGTTGAAACGGGATCTAATTTTTCTTTAATTAATTAAAACTCTTTTTCTTTCTTTAGCCTCACCTAAGTATTTTTTCAGCAACCCCTATTTGAGTCAAGTTATAATTGATGTATGTAAGGATTAGAGTCGGGGTAAAAGGGAATCTTTCCTTTCTTAATTATTTTGATTGCTAGTTATTAACTGAAAATTCTTGTTATTTTGATTGTTATGAATAAGGTTTTAGTCGGATTATCTGGAGGAGTGGATAGTTCTGTTGCGGCGGCGAGTTTGCAAAAACAAGGTTATCATGTGGAGGGTGTTACCCTCTGGTTAATGAAAGGAAAAGGGCAATGTTGTTCTGAGGGAATGGTAGATGCGGCTCATATTTGCGAACAATTAGGCATTAGTCATCACATTGTTGATATTAGAGATGTTTTCCAAGAGAATATTATTGATTATTTGGTAACGGGCTATGAAGGTGGTGTCACTCCTTTACCTTGTTCTCAATGTAATCGCACGGTTAAATTTCCTCCGATGTTGGAATATGCTCAAAATACTTTAGGTATTGATAAAATCGCTACGGGGCATTATGCTAGGGTTGTTTATGATGAAAGATGCGATCGCTTCCAGTTATTAAAAGCTATTGACGATAATAAGGATCAATCCTATTTTCTCTATGATTTACCTCAAGAAATTTTATCTCATCTAATTTTCCCTTTGGGGAATCAAACGAAAACTGAAACAAGGGCGATGGCGGAGGCTTTGAATTTAAAAACGGCAAAGAAACCAGAAAGTCAAGATTTATGCCTTATAGAAGCTCATGGCAATATGAAAGAGTTTTTAAATAAATATATAACTCCCAAGCAGGGGCAAATAGTTGATTTAGAAGGTAATATTTTAGGGGAACATGAAGGAATCCATCACTATACTATCGGACAAAGACGGGGTTTAGGTATTGCTTATTCTGAACCTTTATATGTGCTTAAATTAGATCCTGTTATGAATCAGGTGATAGTTGGTACAAGGGATCAAGGTGGTGAAACAGAATGTTATGTAAATCGTGTCAATTGGGTTTCGATCGCATCTCCTAAAGTACCATTAAAAGCAGAAGCGAAAGTGAGATACCGTGCCAACCCTCAACAAGTGAATATCATCCCACTAGAGAATAATCGAGTTAAATTAGTTTTTGATGAACCCCAATTTGGCATTACACCCGGACAAGCGGCGGTGTTTTATCATCAGGAAATATTATTGGGTGGTGGTATTATTGAGAGAAATTAGCCTAATTGGCAAAGGGTTTCCCCCCCCTAGTTTTCAATTATCAGAAGGTGCGATCGTAAGTTAAAAATCTCATTACTTCGTCATATTTTGGAGATATCTATTTACGCTATACTAAAACTTAGTTTATTGAACTAAGTCAAAATGAATATTGTTAATATACATCAGGCAAAAACACAACTTTCTCAGTTGTTATCTAGGGTTGAAAAAGGAGAAAAAATAATTATCGCTAATCGAGGAAAGCCAGTTGCCTTCTTAACCCCTTATACCGATGAATCATTGTTTCATCAGCGCATCCCCGGAAGATTAAAAGGGCAATTTACTGTATCGGAAAATTTTTATGAATCTGATGAAGAAATTATTAGTTTGTTTGAAGGAAAATAAAATTGAACATATTACTCGATACTCATTGTTGGTTATGGTGGCTAGTTGAGCCTGAAAAATTAAGTCAGACTGCGATGGCAACCATTCAAAATAATCAGAATAAGCTATATCTATCTGTGGCCAGTATTTGGGAAATAGGGATTAAATATAAGTTGGGAAAACTTGATTTACCAATATCTCCAGAGATTTTGATACCTCAGCAAATGCAGATAGACAAAATTTCTTCTTTATCTATTTCTGTGGCTCATGCTCTTAACGCATCTATCTTACCTTCATACCACAAAGACCCTTTTGATCGAATGTTAATCGCTCAAAGTCAATTAGAATCTATGACAATTATCAGCAATGATTCTATGTTTAATTCTTATAATGTTCAAGTTTTATGGTAAAAAGTGCTAAAGCATTTATTACGATACAGAAATTCCCCCATAACGGTAAGAGGCGATCGCACACTTTTCATTAACCCTTAATAAAAAAGAACTCAAACGCATCTCTATTAACTGCTCTCTATCTTCACCAGATTTTTATTAATGATAACCGACTACTATCCTTAAAACATATAGATTTGTAATGAGAAAAAGTGTAAACAAATATTAAGAAAAAGATCAGAAAAATTTAACAACACGTAATAAAAAAATGCGTCACTACGGGTTATAAATTTACATGAAAGGTTAAAACACTTTTCTGAGACGATTTTTATAAAAAAGTTGTCAAAAAATTAAGTTTCTTTACAAATGCTTAACAAAGACTTGGTTTTAAGCACAAAATAAGAGAGACTAATTTGCAGAAGTTTTACAAGGAAATCTTGAAGAAAAAGATCTAAGTAAAACGACTCTGTTTAACCAAAATTTAACAAATTTAACAAAACAAACTAAATCTATTAGGAGATTAACTAAAAATGTACGACGCATTCACAAGAGTTGTTTCTCAGGCTGACGCTCGCGGCGAATTCTTAAGCTCTGCTCAAATCGACGCTTTATCTCAAATGGTTAGCGATAGCAACAAACGTATGGATACTGTTAACCGTATCACCAGCAACGCTTCTGCTATTGTTACCAATGCGGCTCGTTCTTTATTTGCTGAACAGCCTCAATTAATCGCTCCTGGCGGAAATGCTTACACTAGCCGTCGTATGGCTGCTTGTCTTCGTGACATGGAAATCATCTTACGTTATATCACCTATGCAATCTTCTCTGGTGATGCTTCCGTATTAGAAGATCGTTGTTTAAATGGACTTCGTGAAACCTATTTAGCTTTAGGAACTCCCGGTGCTTCCGTTGCAGTTGGTGTTCAAAAAATGAAAGATGCAGCTTTAGCGATCGCTAATGATACCAACAACATTACTCTTGGTGATTGTAGTGCTTTAATGGCAGAAGTAGCTAGCTACTTTGACCGTGCCGCTGCAGCAGTAGCGTAATTTAAACCAAGATTAAAAAATCCATTTCATTAACGTAAACCAACATAATTAGGAGAAATTAATTACAATGAAAACCCCTTTAACTGAAGCAGTATCCGCAGCAGATTCTCAAGGTCGTTTCTTAAGCAGCACCGAAATTCAAACCGCTTTCGGTCGTTTTCGTCAAGCAACTGCTAGTTTACAAGCAGCTAAATCCTTAACTGAAAATGCTCAGCGCTTAATTGATGGTGCAGCTAACGCTGTTTACAACAAATTCCCTTACACCACCTCCACCCCCGGATCTCAGTATGCTTCTACTGCTGAAGGTAAAGCAAAATGTGCTCGTGACATCGGTTACTACCTCCGTATGGTTACCTACTGCTGTGTAGCTGGTGGTACTGGTCCTATGGATGAATATTTAATCGCTGGTATCGATGAAATCAACCGTAGCTTTGAATTATCTCCTAGCTGGTACATCGAAGCCTTAAAATTCATCAAAGCTAATCATGGTTTAAGTGGTGACGCGGCTGTTGAAGCTAATTCTTACATCGATTACGCTATCAACGCTCTTAGCTAATCTTCTTTGTTGTTTCTACTTCAGAGTAATTGCCGTTTATTCGGTGTTCAATTTAAAAGAAAATCCTTGTTAGTTCAAGGTTGAAATAAATCAGTGTTATTGCCTGAGAGAATTAGCGAGTACGCTTTTGTGGTTGTATTTGTTGATTTTTTCGGGCAATACTGTTTTTGGGGGTTTAAATGATTGAAGTTGATAATTTGATTTAGAATGGTTGCAAACTTATAAATATGGGTTTTTATGGCAACATTAATCAATGTGGATTCTTTGACAAAATTAACTAGCGAGGCTTTTTATCGTCTATGTCTTGCTAATCCTGATATATCAATGGAAAGAAGTCCTCAAGGAGAATTAATTATTATGTCCCCTGTAGGCGGTGAAAGTGGTAATCGAGAAGCAAATTTAATCACTTATTTGAATGTTTGGAATTTGAAGTACAATCTAGGTCTAGTTTTTAGTTCTTCTACGGTTTTTAAGTTACCCAAGGGAGGAGATCGTAGTCCTGATGTTGCTTGGGTATCACGGGAAAAATGGGATAGTTTAACTATAGAAGAAAAGAAGAAGTTTCCGCCTTTATGTCCAGATTTTGTAATTGAGTTAAGTTCAGAAAGCGATCGCATCAAACCTTTACAAGAGAAAATGCAAGAATATTTGGATAGTGGTTTGCGTTTGGGGTGGTTAATTAATCCTCAAGATAGAGAAGTAGAAGTTTATCAACCTGAAAAAACAGTTGAGATTTATTCCATGCCTTGTTTATTATTAGGAAAAGATGTTTTACCTAATTTTGAATTGGAAATAAATTTTTAAACTTATTGGATAATGACGGTAATAATTAGTGAACAAAATTTAGATATTATTCGGCAACAAGGAATTAAAAATTATCCTTATGAGTGTTGTGGATTGTTATTAGGAGTTATTAATAATTGTGAAAAAAAGGTGATTAAAGTTGTTCCCGTGGAGAATGATTGGGAAAATCAAAAGCATTTATTTACTAAAAAATATGATGGTTTAAAAAGAAATTTAAGAGATAGTTTTGCCATTAATCCTTTTACTTTATTGAAGATACAAAAAGAAGCAAGAAACGAAAATCTAAATATTGTTGGCATTTACCATTCTCATCCCGATCATTCTGCTATCCCTTCAGAATTCGATCGAGATGTTGCCCATTCTGTATATTCTTACTTAATTTTATCAGTTCAGAAAAAAGAGGTCACGGACATATGTAGTTGGCTTCTTGACGAAGATATTAAGTTTATTCAAGAAGACTTAATAATACAAAAAATAAATTGACCTCGGAATTTTCGTCTTTTTTTAGAGAATTTTACACAAATGTTATACACGAGGGTATTTTTCCATTAATCTTCTTACTTCCCCCGCATGATATGAACTTCTAGTTAAGGGGGTAGAAACCACTTGTAAAAAGCCGATACTTTCCCCGTATTCCTGCCATGCCTTAAATTGCTCAGGAGTGATAAATTCTTTGACGGCTAGATGATTGGAAGAAGGTTGTAAGTATTGCCCAATGGTAATAATATCACAGTCAATTTTACGCAAGTCTTCCATTACTTGTTTCACTTCCTCATCAGTTTCTCCTAAGCCCACCATAATCCCTGATTTTGTATAGGTTTTCGGGGATAATTCTCTGGTTTTTTCCAGCAAAAGAAGCGATCGCGCATATTCTCCTTGGGGGCGTACTTTGCGATACAATCTAGGCACAGTTTCCGTATTATGGTTTAACACTTCAGGTTGAGCTTTTAAAATAGTAGCTAAAGCATCCCAATTGCCACACAAATCGGGAATTAACACTTCAATAGTGGTATTAGGTGAAATTTTACGGGTTTCTTCAATACAAGCCACAAACTGAGACGCACCGCCATCAGGCAAATCATCTCTATTCACCGAAGTTATTACCACATGATTTAATTTTAAACGCTTTACTGCTTCTGCTAATCGTAAAGGCTCTGTTTCATCTAATCCTCTGGGGGTTTTATCAAAATCTATATCACAATAAGGACAAGCACGGGTACAAGCTGGACCCATAATTAAAAAAGTAGCCGTACCAGCATTAAAACATTCTCCGATATTGGGACAGGATGCTTCTTCACAAACAGTATTTAACTCTAAGTCCCTTAAAATGTCTTTAACTGTTCCTACTCTCTGGATTTGAGGAGCTTTTACTCTTAACCAATTTGGTTTTTTGGGGGTTATAGTTTCTGTGTTTACCATTATTTCTCTATTTGATAGACGATTGTTGCAAAATTTTTATAGGGAAAAACTCATTTGCAAGAAGTGACATAGTAATTTCAAGTAAAAATGAAACAGTCTAACATATTCTTTATCTCAAGATATTAGACGGTGGGGATTGCCCACCATACAATTATACGTCTAACTCCGTTAGATTTAATCTTGGCCCATGTGTTTCAATAAATTCTCGACGTGGTGCAACGCGATCACCCATTAAAACGGTAAAGATGCGATCGGCTTCTGCCGCGTCTTCAATCTCAACTCGTTTCATCATACGGGTTTCCGGGTTCATAGTAGTATCCCAAAGTTGTTCAGGCATCATCTCCCCTAAACCTTTAAATCTTTGGATGTTATAGTTAGCATTCGGTGGAAATTCAGCGATTTTCTGTTGTAATTCTCGATCGCTATAGCAATAAAAATGGTTTTTACCCCTTTCCAATTTATAAAGAGGAGGACAAGCAATATAGATGTAACCTTGTTCTACCAATTCCCGTTGATAACGATAGAAGAATGTTAACAAAAGAGTACGGATGTGTGCGCCATCTACATCAGCGTCAGTCATGATTACAATATGATGATAACGTAGTTGACTGGCATCAAATTCATCCCCTTTAATACCCAATCCCAAAGCGGTAATTAAGGATTGAATCTCGTTATTTTTGTAAATCTTTGCATCATCGGTTTTTTCGATATTTAGGATTTTACCCCTTAAAGGCAGTATAGCTTGGAAGCGACGATCGCGCCCTTGTTTTGCACTACCGCCTGCACTATCACCCTCTACAAGAAAAATCTCCGATTCGGCTGGATCACGAGAGCTACAATCTGCTAACTTACCGGGTAGGGGTGAAGATTCTAACACCGATTTACGTCTTACCAATTCCCTTGCACGTCGGGCGGCTTCGGCGGCCTTAAAGGCTTGAATCGCTTTTTCAATGATACTATCAGCCACATGAGGATTAAACTCTAAATACTCGTTTAAGGCTTCTCCCACCAAAGAATCAACAATGCCTCTTACTTCTGAGTTGCCTAATTTTGTCTTAGTTTGCCCCTCAAATTCAGGATCAGGTACTTTAACAGAGATAACCGCCGTTAAACCTTCTCTGACGTTTTCTCCCCCTAAATTAGAATCATTTTCCTTGATTTTATTTCTTTTTCTACCAATATTGTTTAAAGTACGAGTTAAAACGGTTTTTAAGCCTTCTAAGTGAGTACCGCCATCAATAGTACGAATATTGTTCGCAAAGCCTAAAATCGTATCGCTATAGGCATCAATACACCATTGTAAAGCAACTTCTACCTGCACCCCATTTTTCTCCCCAGAGGTGTAGATAATATCTTGGTGTAAAACTTCTTTTTCCCTTGTCATGTAGGTAACATATTCTTTTATGCCCCCTTCATAACAGTAGGTTTCTTCTCTTTCTGGAGTAACCCGTTTATCAGTAAAGGTAATTTTTACTCCAGCATTCAAATAGGCTAATTCCCTTAAACGATTAGACAAAAGATTGTAGTCAAATTCGGTAGTTTCCGTAAAAATTTGATTATCGGGCAAGAAAGATACAGAAGTACCCGTAGAATGACCTGTATCATTATCTTTTGTTTCCAAGTCAGTAATGGGTTTACCTCTCTCGTAGCGTTGAGTATGGACTTTGTCTTTACGCCATACTGTCACTTGCACCCATTCAGAAAGAGCATTAACCACAGAAATACCAACACCATGCAAACCACCAGAAACTTTGTAACCACCACCGCCGAATTTACCACCAGCGTGAAGCACCGTCATAACCGTTTCTAATGCTGATTTTTTGGTGCGAGGGTGAATATCTGTGGGGATACCTCTACCATCATCAGTTACACTGACTGAACCATCTGCATTCAAATCTATTTCAATATGAGTACAATAACCTGCTAAGGCTTCGTCAATAGAGTTATCAACTACCTCATATACTAGGTGATGTAAGCCCCTAGGTCCTGTGGAACCAATATACATCCCCGGACGTTTCCTAACTGGCTCTAACCCTTCTAGGACTTGTATCTGTTCAGCATCGTAATTACTTGAGTTACTTGTCTGATTGGTTGTACTCATCTAATATTCTACTCCAAATCAAGGAAATTAATTAACTTATACCTTGAATGACTTTTTTGTCAAAAACTAAGTTTCATTACAGTTTAGCATTATTTTAAGCCTATTTCCAAGAATATTTTTCATGGGGTGCAATTGACTCTGAGATTTATTAATTTGAACGAATTGTATGAAAAATTTGAGATAAAATGATATGTAGCCTAAGTTCGGAATAAATTTTCATCTATACCGTGATGGCGAAAAGGGCAAAGGCAAAGGAAAAATTAAGAATTAAGAATTAAAAACTCCGAACACTTATTACTTATTTATTATTTATTACTTGTTTCTCCCTCTTCTCTCATCTTCTCATCACCATAAGAGTTGAATATATTCAACCCCTACCACCTGCAACCTGACACCTAACCTTATCAGATATTCTTAAACCAGATTGAGGTTATTTATCATTAGTTTTTTGTACCGAAATTTTTTTGACTACATTAGGAAAATCTATTAATTTTTCGTCAAGCAAATCTATTTCCATGTTGACAATATTATTAATTAAAGTTTGAGCGTAGTTTAATAAGGTTGGATAATTATATTTTATGGCTTCTTTTTCTAAATTTTGAGCAAATTTACGAATATGAGATGTTATTTTTGTTTGTTGTATAGTCTCCCATTCCTTTATATATTCAGATTGTAATTTTTTGATTAGTTTATCGATTCCTTCTGGCGTGTCTTCTATTTTTTCAGTTTTTTTAGTCCACAATTTGTTAATTTTTGAGGGGGATAAATTATCATCGTATAACAATACTTTTTTGAGCTCTTTTACTAATTCTTGTCTTTGAATTGGTTTCAATAAAAATCCTTGGACAAATTGAGATAAATTAAGTGTTTTTTGATAATTGATGGAAGCGGTGATTACTATAATGGGAATATTTTTGATTTTTCGATGTTCTCTAATTATTTTTATTACTTCTTCTCCGTCCATTTTTGGCATTTTTATATCTAGTAAAATTAAATCTAAATCATATTTAATCGCAAGTGCGATCGCATCTTTGCCATTTTTAGCAGTTAAAATTTGATGAGAAGTTCCTTCAAAATAAGCCTTAATTAAATTAAGATTAGAGTCAATATCGTCCACCACTAAAATTCGACTGGGATGAAATTGATCTAAATTATTATCTACCATTAAAAAATCGTCATTGGGGGCAACAGTGGCACAAGCAACAACGGGAAAATCAACAATAAATTTACTACCAATATTCGGCTCACTTTCCACCATTATTGTACCATTGAGCATATTGACTAATTTTTTAGTAATAGTCAAACCTAATCCTGTACCGCCGTATTTACGGGTGCTTTGTCCATCCTGTTGAGTAAAAGATTCAAAAATGCGATCGCGCTGTGTTTTATCTATACCTATCCCTGTATCTTGTATTTCTAAACGAAAACCACAATTGCGAAAAGAATTATCATTAATACCAAGGTTTTGGTCAGCAAAAATTTTCACAAAACCCTTATCTGTAAACTTAATAGCATTACCTACTAAATTAAACAAAATTTGTCTTAATCTTACCTCATCAAAAACAACAATATCAGGACAATTTTCACTGATAAACAATTGCAAATTTAACTTTTTTTCTTCTGCTTTTAAAGTAAAAATATTAACAATATCTTCTAATAACAACTTTAAATGAACTGGCTCATATTCTAAAGCCATTTTTCCCGCTTCAATCTTCGATAAATCTAAAATATCATTGATTAAAGATAGTAATGTTTGACCACTGGTAATAATAGAATTAAGATAACTTTTCCCCGTCGAATCTAATACCAACTCTTGCAATAAATCAGAAAAACCCAGAATTGCATTCATGGGGGTGCGAATCTCATGACTCATATTTGCCAAAAACTCACTTTTAGCTAAATTTGCCATTTCCGCCGTTTCCTTTGCCATCGCTAACTCTTGAGATTGCCTTTTAACCTCTCCAAAAAGTTTCGCTTGTTCAATGGCTATACCCAATTGACCAACTATCTGTTTTAATAAATATATTTGCCGAGACTGCCACGAAAAAGAATGATGAAAATAACTGCCTAATAAACCCCATAATTTATCACCGCAAAAAATAGGTACAACACACAAAGATTTTATTTTAAAATATTGATAAATTTCTCGATGACAGGGTGATAAATTTTCTTGATCAATATCATGAATGGTGAAAATGTCTCCATAACGGTATCTTCCCCCTTGATTATCTTGAATATAAGTATCATTCCAACGTCCTTGATTATTTTCAATTAAAGAAACACTACTATTGTTTGCACTTTCAGAAACAAATTCTCCACCCCAATCTTCATTAAATTGATAAACAGCAACATGGTCGCAATTTAATAAATTTCTCACTTCTGCAGTTGTTGTATCGCAAATTACCTGAAAATCAATACTTTCCCTCATTTTTCGCATAATTGAATTAACTGCCCTTTGTAATAATGCGTTTTCTCTTAGGGCAATTTCTCTTTGTTTTTCGATAGTTACATCAATAACAATGCCATTCCAAATAATTCCTTGACTACCTAATTTTTGGGGGGAAGAATTGATGCGAATATATTTATGTTTTCCGCTAGGAGTAATTATTTGACAATCAAAATTAAAAGAAGTGTAATATTTACGAGATAGAGTAATAACTTGATTTAATTCATTAATTTCTCTGGGATCAACTAAAGAAAAAATTTTTTTAGCATTATTTAAAACATCTTCCACAGTAAACTCAAAAATATCTTCTACTGCTTGACTAACAAAAGTAAAAAAATATTTATCTTGAGAGTTATAAGTTAATTGAAATACCATACCCGGAATTAAACTGGTGATTTGAGTTAACTGATTTTCATCACCCCAAAAATCTCCATTAATACTTAGGTTTTGATAACTAAGATACTGATAATGTTCAAAGTAGGATTTTAAAGCGCTTATAATTTTATTTTCTATGATTTGAAAATTAATCTTTTTTACTTCTATATAATCAAATATAGCTTCATTATTTAATAATTTATCTCTAAAATTTTCGCTTACTTCACCATTAAATAAAATTACAAATTTTACAAAAAGACTGTTTATTTTTTTTCTAATTTTGTGAAAAAATACTTTAGATATTTTGTCTTCCTTATCATCTTCATTAATTATAATAAAAACTAACGGAATATGATATTGATTTGAAATTCTGTCAAGATGATTTAATAAATAACAACTTTTTCCCTGAAAAGTTATATTTTCGCAGTAGTCTTTTATTTGTAAAAATATTTGACTATAATCCCCTATATATAATATATACCAATCTTTTTTATTATTACTTAAAAACCCTTTATCTTCTGAATCTAACATTATTTATATACTAAATTCTCTCAATGGAAAAATTAAATTATTTATTATAGGGATAAATTATCTTTTACTTTCTCAGATTGTAATTCATTTTTGAAGATAATTCTCAGAAACAAAATAAAACTTAATAGAAACTGAGTTCAGGTTTAAGAATTAAACTTGACGAATATTGATTGAAAATTATTATAATTAGTGGGTTTACAAAAAGAATTTACTAATAAAATTTATTTCTATTTTTTCTATTCCTTGAAAATTAGTTTTTATGAAAAATAGAATGATTTTATTTAAGAATAAAAGGTTTTTCTTGCCAATCTACAGACCAATTTTTTTCATTCAAATACTTTAATAAAATCATTGTTAATTCTATATTTCGACAAAACCAATATTGATTTTCTGTTTTATCATCCATAAATGTAACTTGATACTGATAAGCATGGGATAAAGTTCGTAATAGTCCGGGATATTTTTGCAGTTCCCTTTCTATTTCTATTTGAGAATAAGTAATAAGGGGATTTTTTTGAAAATGAGAGGGAATATTAACCCTTCTAGGAGAGGATGAGGGGAAATTTTTTTTCTGAGGAATAATGACTTTTTTATTCGGTTTACGAGGAGGAAAAGGAAACATTGTAAAAATTAATAATTAAAAATGAAGAATTAAAAAAATTTATTAATAAACAAGAGGGGATATTTATATTATTAGTAATTATTAGTAAATTTTGAATTTCTAATTGATGCCTAATTCCTAATTTTATATCCCCAAGTAATCACTATTTTCTTGATTTTAAATCAATAATTAACTGGTTTTTTATATACTAAGCGGCAAAAGATTTCCCACAACCACAGGTTTGAGTTGCATTGGGATTTGTGAATTGGAAACCTCCACCTATCATGGCATCACTATAGTCCAACATTAAACCATACAAATATAATAAACTTTTGCGATCGCAAATTATTTTAAAACCATCGTAATCAAAAATATCATCATGTTCGGTAACATTATTAATGTTCTCAAAATCCATCATATAAGACATACCTGAGCAACCCCCCTGCCTAACACCTACTCGTAAACAAAGGTCTTGATTTCCTTGTTGCTCTTTTAAGGTTAACAGATGTTTGAGGGCTTTTTCGGAAATTTGAATGCCTTTTTCTGAACCAGTAACTGCTTGTGTCATTATTATTTCAGGATAAAAAGTTTACTCTCTCTATTTTATACTTTACCAAAAATCTGTGGGTCTAAAGCCCCTATCATAATTTATAGTTAATCTCAGCTCGTTCGGGTTAAGGTAATTTTATTCTTATTTCTAAGAAGCTATAAGGTTTTCTGACTAGAAGAAAATAACGCTTTCAGCTTATCCAAAACTCAGGTTATAGTTAGTATAAACTGCGGTTAAATTGATTTTAAGGCGTTATCAAGTTATCATAATTTCGATTTGGTTGTGGGAGAATGTCAAAGTCTGTTAAAATAAATGTAAAGAAATCTTACAGAGACAGATGGGTTATTCCTACAGGTTTCCTTAAGATTAAACGACAACAAACATCTGACCGACAACTATCACACTTCATCGTAGTAGTATTGTCGGTTTTTTTATTCAGAAACCAACATCAGGACAAGGATTTAACCAACGGGAGATTTGTTGATAGAGGTTATATAAATCTCTGGAAAAATTGTCTTGAAACCACTGTGAAATTCCTGCGATAGGAGAAAATAATTGTCCGCCCATTTCCCAATCAATATCTTGCCCTAAAGGGGTGAGGTGATTTCCTGACAGTTGCAAAGCCGTAATCATATTAGGATGTAGTTGTTTTAAAATAGGATGAAGTTCGAGAGTTTGATCAATGGTATCATCACTAAATTTAATTAATAAATTACGTCTAATGTGATAGTTTTCTTTGATAATTATATTTGTTTCTATGGGAGTAGGGGTAAAGTCTATATCTAAATTTGCTTCTAGTTGTAAATAGTTTTTGATATTATCTTGTAAATAAGGAATAATATTTTCTGCAAAAGGAATCGCTTTTTTAAAAGGATAGTTATTAAAGGAAATAAGTATATTTCCTGCTCTTTCTACTTTTAATAAGCTACCGATGAGAAGATGTAATTTACACCCCATGCTATGACCTAAACCATAAATAGGTAAGTAGTTTATATCGATACCTTGTTTGTATTCTAAACGATATAAAATATTTTCTAGGCGATTTTGCACATTAACTGCGATCGCTTTATGATCAAGAGTATTAAGAAAAGAGGTTGCAATAATAATATATCCCTGACGAGCTAATTTTTCCAGTAACCATCTATAGGTAATATGGGGTGCAGTTGCGACAAATGCTCCTCCCAAAAAGTGAATGATGCCTAAAGGATGAGGAGGTGTTAAAACCCAACTACCTGAAAATTCTTGCCACTCCATACCATTAAATTATTTGTTTTTTAATAATTATAAATTATTTCCGAACTCGTCACTCCGAACTTCTAACTCAGGGCAAATCCATGTATCCTAAGACTGCTATAATAATAGGTTTGTGTAAGTTTACTTTCCTAAGTATGGGAAAATAGTTTATAAATATTTGTTATATAAGATAGCTTATTATTATGCGAACTCATTATTGTGGCGAATTAAGGTTAGAACATCTTGATAAAATTGTAACTCTTTATGGTTGGGTCGATCGCCGTCGGGATCATGGCGGAGTTATTTTTATTGATCTGCGCGATCGCACTGGTGTAGTACAAATAGTTAGTGATCCGCAACGCACTCCTGAATCCTACAAAAATGCAGATAGTTTAAGAAATGAATATGTAGTCAGAATCACAGGACAAATTTTTCAACGCCCTCCCGAATCGTTGAATCCGAAATTACCTACGGGGGAAATCGAAATTTATGCCACAGAAATTGAAATTCTCAACGGTGTTAATAAGCAATTACCTTTTCAAATTGCCACAGTGGAGGAAGAAAATATAAGGGAAGATTTAAGATTAAAATATCGTTATTTGGACTTGAGGCGCGAGAAAATGAGTCGCAACCTCACCCTTCGTCATCAGGTAGTCAAAGCCATGCGTCGTTACCTCGAAGATGATCATAATTTTATCGAGGTGGAAACCCCAGTGTTAACTCGCTCCACTCCTGAAGGTGCTAGAGATTATCTTGTACCCTCTAGGGTAAATGAAGGGCAATGGTATGCTTTACCCCAATCTCCTCAGTTATTCAAACAATTACTTATGGTAGCAGGGTGCGATCGCTATTATCAAATTGCTCGTTGTTTCCGTGATGAGGATTTAAGGGCGGATAGACAACCCGAATTTACTCAGCTTGATATGGAAATGAGTTTCATGAGCGAAGATGAAATAATCGAGCTGAACGAGGGTTTAATTTGTCATATCTTCAAAACTGTCAAAAATATTGATTTACCCCGCCCTTTCCCCCGTTTAACCTACGCAGAATCAATGAATCGTTATGGGTGCGATCGCCCCGATACCCGTTTTGGCTTAGAATTAGTGGATGTATCCGAAATAGTCAAAGATTCAGGCTTTAAAGTATTCTCAGGGGCAATTAAAAGTGGTGGAATAGTTAAAGTTTTACCTATTCCCGAAGGTAACGACAAAATATCCAACGTCAGAATCAAACCGGGGGGAGACTTATTCAACGAAGCCACCATTGCCGGGGCAAAAGGTATCGCTTATATTCGAGTGAGAGAAAACGGTGAAATTGATACCATAGGTGCGATTAAGGATAACCTGTCAGAAGAACAAAAACAGACATTGTTAGAGAAAACAGGAGCAAAAGCCGGACATTTACTCTTATTTGGAGCAGGTGATACCGAAACCGTCAATAAATCCCTCGATAGACTTCGTTTAGCCATTGGGAAAGAATTAGGCTTAATCGATGAAAATAAACTTAATTTCGTTTGGATTACTGAATTTCCTATGTTTGAATGGAATGCTGATGAAAAACGTTTAGAAGCCTTACACCATCCCTTTACCGCACCGAATCCAGAAGACTTAGACGACTTATCTTCATCTAGGGCATTGGCTTACGACTTAGTATTAAATGGTATCGAAATCGGCGGAGGTAGCTTAAGGATTTATCAAAGGGAAGTGCAAGAAAAAGTATTCGCTACCATTGGTTTATCAGAAGAAGAAGCAAAGGCAAAATTCGGCTTTTTACTAGAAGCCTTTGAATATGGCACTCCCCCCCACGGCGGTATTGCTTACGGCTTAGACAGATTAGTGATGTTAATGGCGCAGGAAAATTCCATTAGAGACGTAATCGCTTTCCCGAAAACGCAACAGGCAAGTTGCCTCTTAACCGAAGCCCCCGCAGAAGTTGACAAAAAACAACTCAAAGAGTTACATATTAGTTCTACCGTCAAGCCCAAAGCAGAAGTATAGTGATTTACTGCCATCGCTTTATCTCTTACCTTGTTTGCCTTAAGAATATCAGATAAGGTTAGGTGTCAGGTGGTAGGGGTTGAATATATTCAACCCTTACGGTGTTAGGGGATGGGGGGATGAGGGGAAAGGGAGATAAGGTATCGGGTTTCAGGTTTCAGGTTTCAGGTTTTAGAAGAAGGTAATGAGTAACGAGTAACGAGTAACGAGTAATTATCAACTATTAACTATTAACTAATTGCCATCACTCATAAATGAAAATTTATCTCAAACTCAGGTTATTGAAAAATAAAACCACGATAGAGTAGTAGGAGTTTCAAGGAGAAAACTCTAAAAATTCATCTATGGGAATTGGCTCACTGGTTACATTGGTTGGATCAATACTTGAATCAATAATGGGGGGATTAGTTGGAGTTACCTTATTAACGGGATTAACGACATTGTTAGTAGAAGTGACGGGAGTAACTGGATTAGAAGGAGTAACGGGAATAACAGAATTAGTGGGAGTAATAATAGGAGTATTCGGATTTACCGTTACAATGCGACGGGGTTGATAGGGAAACAGAGATTGAAAACTAGATTTGCGATCGCGCAGAGCCATTTCGTGATCGTTCTTTAATTCAGGGCTTGTATTCCACATACTACCATAGAAAAAGAAAGCAATTCCTAGTTTTTGTCGTCGAACGGCTAAGGCTTTTTCCTTAACAAACTCGATGGGTGTAATACGATTAGGTAATCCTGTTAAAATAGCAATGCCAACGGGGATTTTTTCTTTTGCTTCCTTGATTTCTGGACGGGTAATTTCTTTTTGAAAAACAGCAAAATCAGAGCGATATACTTGAATAATTAACTCATCAATTAAGTTTTTTCTCACCCAGTCTAACCAATCTTGCAGAAAAGAATTATAAGCAGTATGGTAGGGGTTTGGAGAAATAGACAAAATTTTATTCGGGTTTTGGGCTTTAATTGTTTGGTTAAGTTGTGCGACAAATTCCGTTAATTTATTGGCTCTCCAACGCATCCAATTTGCATCTTTATAATTTTTAGGAGGTTCTAAACCAGTCTCTTGCTTGTAAAGATTTACAGTATAAGCATCATAGCCTAACTGCACAGGTAAACACAAATGATCATCAAATTGAATACCGTCAATGTCATAATTATTCACCACTTCCATGACTAAGGCAGTAATAAATTTTTGTACCTCTGGATGAAAAGGATTAAGCCACACCACCTCCCCCGCCGCACTATAGGTGGTTTGAGTACCATCTTGGGCTTTGGTTAACCAATTAGGATGTTTTAAGGCTAATTCTGAGGAAGGAGGTGCCATAAAACCAAATTCAAACCAAGGTAAAACTAACATCTTATATCGATGGGCTTCTTCTATCAATTCCCCTAATGGTTCTTGTCCTTGTAATCCTTTATGTACAAATGGTTGTATCTTTGCTTCTTGTGCCACTTTGCTAGGATAAAGAGCATAACCCGAATTCCACACCACAGGATAGATGGTATTAAAATGAAGGGAAGCCAAAGATGCGATCGCCTCTTTCATTTTAGGACGATCAAGTAGTGTATCTGTATCACTGGTGGTCAGCCAAACTGCCCTAATTTCTGGTACATCCTGAGAAAAAATAGGAGCATTCCAAAACCCTATTAATAATATAGAAAAATAAGAAGCAAAAAATAAAGATAAAAATTTAAACACGTGCAAGGATAACCATTGACGGCTCAAAAAACTGCTCATTGATCGACTTTTTCTATAATTTTAAAAATATAATATTTGTGACATGGTATCATAAGACCCATTTATTTGAGGCAGGTTTAAGGGTCTAGCGGAGTTAGGTGTCGGAGGAGAGGGTGATGAGGTGAAGGGGGTGAGAGGGGGAAATGAGAGTTCGCTGTGCTTGTACACTCCCTTTAGTTGTGAACGGAGTTTTTAATTATTCACTATTCACTATTCACTATTTACCTTTGCCCATTGCCTATTGCCTTGTCTTAATTACTGATTAGGATGAAATCGAGATTTTATTTTTAGGATAGAATTGTCGAAAACAACACTAGAAAACAATGAAAATAGATTTAATAGGTCATGCTTCCCTGTTGGTTGAAACGGAAGATTGTCGAGTATTAATGGATCCTGTCTTTTTCGATCCTTTTTGTGAAGGTTTGAACGAATCTTGTCCAAAACGAACGGTTTTCCCTGAAAAAATACCTGATTTTGATTTTTTGGTTATTTCTCACCAACATTTAGATCATTTTGACATTCGCACCCTTGCTTCTTTACCGAAAAATGTCGATGTTTTAATTCCTCAAGATAAATTGATTGCAGAAAGTCTTGTTCAATTAGGATATAAGTCTATTTATCCTCTCAGAGAATTTGATAAAGTCAGGATTGGTTCAACTGTATTGATGACTACTCGTTCTGAGGTTCGAGTGCCTGAATTTGGCATGGTATTTGCTGATTCTTCTGGGGTTTTTTGGAATACTGTTGATACTTATTTTGCTCCCCCCACTATCCAGAGAGTTAAGAAGGATTATCCCCACATTGATTTTTTACTAAGTGTTTGGCACATTAGTATGGAAGGAAAGTATCAATATAATCAAAGTCTCTCCTTTCCCTTTGGTTTATACGGAGAATTATTCCATTTAATTAGTTTAATTCAACCAAGTGCGATCGCACCGGGGGCAAATGGATTTAAGTATATTAATCAATCATCGTGGCAAAATCGCATTGTATTTCCCGTTACCAGAGAAAGATTTTGTCGAGATTTAGAAACAGCCTTTCCCGAATTGAAGAAAAATATTTATACCCTTGATCCGGGTGACGTTTTTACTATTGATCAAGGAAAATATAGTTACAATCGTGGTCAGAGTGAATATGCACAAATGATTTTAGATGATCGGGAATGCCTAGAATTTTCCCCTGTTAATGTTGAAAAAAATTTACTTGACGGCAACCCTGAAAATTATGACTTATCAAAAATGAAATCTCACATAGCCGAAGAAATTGAGATCAATTTGCTGAATTTTATTACAGAATATAAGGATTTAATCTTTAAAGAACATTGTCGATGGTCTGTTATTTATCAATTAGAGGTTATTTTTCCTGATGGTTCTCAAAAATGGTTTATAGACTTTTCTCAAGATAAAATCAAAGTCGAGCAAGGAAGAAATGCGATCGCAAATTTGTTTAGTTATATCACCGCTTCTAGTTTATTTAGCTTGATAGAGAAAAAGCGAGATTGGGATTACCTTCTGTGTAGTGGAGAATATAGAACCTTTCAAAAAGTTTATGCAATCAATAAATTGGGAATCATTCCCGCCGATGCCTCCCTATTAAAAGACCCCCTTGAATTAAGACTATCTTCTCAATATATACAAGGTAATAACATAAAACTAGAAATTGAAAAATGGGGTAATACATCTCAAGATAATCTTGATACAGAAGAAGATATTAATCCGATGTTAAGGATAGGAAATCTTTTGATCAAAAAAAGAAACCTAAAGAAGAGTGAGAATTAGCCATTTACTTTAGTGAATGGCAGAACGAACGTCGCAGAATTTATTCTGCCTATTTACCTTTTTGATTTTCTATGTATTTTTTGATTGTTTCTGTACTAGCATTACCTGCGGTTGAACAAAAATAACTAGGAGTCCATAAGGTAGGTAATTTTAATAATTCAGGAAATTCTTTTCTTAAATGATGAGATAATCTACCTTTCACTCTTTTGATGATTACAGATGGAGCGTAAGTAGGATTTGTTTCAATAAATAAGTGAATATGATCAGGCATAATTTCCAGTGCAATTAACCTCCAGTCATTTTCTGTACACAACTCAAATATTATTTCTTGGCAACGTTTGACTATCTTGCCTTTTAGTACTGCTTTTCTTCTTTTTGGACACCAGACAAAATGATAATTTAACAAAGTTACTGAGTGAGGATTTCTGCGGTAATCTTCCATTATTTTGTTTATTTTGCTAATATATTCTACACAACTAATATACACTAAGAAAATGTATGGAAGCCAACAAGTTTTATTGAACCCAGATAAAGATACTAAGTCTGTACTAGAGTATATCTGCATTGAAGCGAACAAACTCTATAACATCGGGCTTTATTATGCTAGACAAATATACTTTAAAGAGCATCGCTATATAACTAAGTTTGAGCTAGACAAGGAAATAAAAACTAACCTTCATTATCGGGCTTTACGCTCTTGCGTAGCTCAACAAACATTGAGAAGTGTTTATGAGGGAATGTCAAGCTATAAAACTCTAAAAAGTAAAGCTAACAAGGGTGATTTACACTTTAAACCTAAACTTCCGAATTATCGTAAAAAGGGTTTATATCAAGCGGTTTACCCTGCTAGGTGGGTTAAGTTGGCAAAAAATAACCAACTAAAATTTACTCTAGGAAAGCAAACAAAAGTATGGTTTGGAATAGATCATTTTTATTTGCAAATGCCTTCTAATCTCAATTATAAAGACATTAAGGAATACAGAATAATACCTCGAAATGGATGCTTTTATCTGGAATTTGTGTATGAGCAGAAAATAGAACCAATTTCTTTATGCCAAGACAATGTACTTGGTATTGATCATGGAATTAACAACTGGCTAACTTGTGTGTCTAATGTAGGTACTAGCTTTATAGTTGATGGAAAACAAGTTAAATCAATGAATAACTGGTATAACAAAAAAGTAGCAATACTGAAAGAGAATAGGACACAAGGTTTTTGGTCAAAAAGGTTAATGAGAATAACCGAAAAGCGTAACCGTCAAATGAGAGACGCTGTTAATAAGTCAGCTAGAATAGTTATCAATCATTGCTTACAAAATAATATAGGTACTATTGTTTTTGGTTGGAATCAAGGACAAAAGCAAGAAGCAAATATGGGAAAAAAGACAAATCAAAAGTTTGTAGTTATTCCAACAGCAAGATTAAAAGACAGAATTAAAGATCTGTCTGAGTTGTACAGTATTCAGTTCATAGAACAAGAAGAAAGCTATACGAGCAAGGCTTCTTTTTTAGATTTAGACTTCATCCCTACTCACGGTGAAAAACCCGAAATTTGGAAGTCGAGTGGAAAAAGAGTAAAGCGTGGATTGTTCCGTACAGCTAACAACTTATATATCAATGCCGATTGCAACGGTAGTGCTAATATTATCCGCAAAAAAGTAACCGCAAAGTCAAGTATTCTCAGTAATGTAAATCTTGATGGAGTGTCTATGGGTGCTTTGATACATCCCCAGAGAATTAGGCTCTGGTCAGCTAAGATAAAGCGAAGCAATGTGGATTTATCCCATTGCGTAGCATCCGCTTAGAATCCTCGGAATTTATTCAGTAGGAATTATCAAAAATAAAGCCATTTAATCTCCTTTCGACACACAAAAAACTATCATCAAACCTAAAAATTTGGCTCTATCACTTCTCGTCGTGTAAATTATTAGTTAGGGTAGGCGACAGGCAAGAGGCAATAGGCAATAGGGGATTATTAAATAATAATTTATAAACTTTTAGTTCTTATTTTACTATAAACACTATTCAATAAAGGTTATGGAAGTTATTTTTTATTAATTTATCATAACCACACTCTGAAGAACCAGATTATTTAAGTCTTATTAGTTTTAGATTTTACGAGAAAAGTAGTAAATAAAGACTATTTTCACTAAATACTATCGTTTACTCATTAAAAAATGTTCTTGTTTTTTCCTCTTTCTATTACTTCAAAAAATAAAAAAAAGCTCTGGTAATCAAGAGATAAAAGTAATCATGTTCTATTTTTTATTTATTCTTGTTGATATTTGTACTTATTTTTAAAACTTATATAAACAAAACCTAGCTATAATAACTGATATTATTTATGATCGAAACATAATTGTTTTTGACTCTTTTTGCTTAAAAACGAATTAACAACTTATTAAAAGATTTTAAAGTTAAATATCAAATTGTCAAATCAGCACTAAAATCAAAGGAAAAACTTTTGAGATTTTTTGTCACACAAAACCCATGGATGTAGAACAAATAATTCAGTTGGTAGATGACCAAGTTTATATTAAAAGTGGACACTATCTAAGTGATCTACAAAAGCAGTTATTGTTAATATCCTTATCTGAACCTCGTAAGCGTTATGAAGAAATAGCCCAATCTTGTGGTTATTCGGTTAGTTATCTCAAAAGAGACGCAGGGCCAAAACTCTGGCAACTTTTATCGGACATTTGCGAAGAAAAAGTCAAAAAAACTAACTTTCGCACCATTTTAGAAAAAAAAATTAAAATCCTAGAACAAAAAAAACTCGACAGTAATCTCAACTTATCTTTTTCTCCTCAATCTTCAGAAGTTACTTGTAATGATTTCAATAATGCCAAAGAAAATATTAACTCTTGTTACAATACTCAAAAAGATTGGGGTACAGCCCCAGATGTGAGTTATTTTGTCGGGAGAGAATCTGAATTAACCCAACTACAAACGTGGATTGTTCAAGATAAATGCCGTTGTGTGGGTATTGTGGGCATGGGGGGTATGGGAAAAACTTATCTGAGTGTTAAGTTGGGGGAAAATATAGAATATGACTTTGAATATGTTATTTGGAGGTCTTTAAGTAATGCAACTTTACTTAGTGATTTGCTTTCAGACATTTTGCAATTTTTCACTCAACAAGAGAAAGACTTAGTTATTAATATTGATGAGCAAATTTCCCGTTTAATTAATTTTTGTTCTCAACATCGTTGTTTAATTATTCTTGATAATTTAGAAACAATCCTTGCCACTGGAGTTAATTCTGGCTATTTTCAGACAGATTTTCAAGACTATATTAAATTATTTCAAAAATTAGGAGAATGTCGCCATAAAAGTTGTTTATTAATTACTAGCCGAGAAAAAATCAAGGAAATGGTTTTGATGTGCGGTGATACTTTACCTGTTCGTTGTTTTAATTTGGGAGGTTTAAATACTCAGGCAGGTTTAGAAATTTTAAAAATTAAAGGTTGTTATTGGTCTAATTATGCTCAAGCAAATCAACTAATTGAAAACTATAATGGTAATCCTCTCACATTGAAAATTTTAGGTGCAACAATTAAAGAATTATTTGATGGTTCTTTGTCTGAGTTTATTAAAAACAAAGTGTTTATTTTTGATGAAATAATTTGTCTTTTAGAAGAGCATTTCCAGCGATTATCTGACTTAGGAAAAAAAATTCTTTATTGGTTAGCAATTAATATTGATGAAGTTACTACCAGTGATTTAGAAAGGGATATTTACCCCACAATCTCTCGTTTAAATCTAATTACGGCACTTAAATCGTTAATGGGGCGTTCTTTAATTGAATGTCATGATAATCGATTTTCTTTACAACCTGTGGTAAAAGAATATTTAATTAATAAGTTAATTCAGGAAATTATCAATGAAATAATTACGGAAGAATTAGATTTATTTAATCATTATGCTCTCTTAAAAACAGATATAAAAGAACATACTAGAAAATCTCAGGTAAATTTTATTGTTAGACCTTTATTAGATAAATTAATTATTATTTTTAAAAATCAGTATCATTTGGAAAGTAAATTAAGAAAAATTGTGCAAAAATTGCAAGAGGAAAATCTCACAGGCTCAGGTTATGCTGTGGGTAATATTCTTAATTTATTGTGCGAATCAAATACAGATTTAAGCGGATGGGATTTTTCTAAATTAACTATCAGACAGGCTTATTTACAAGAATGCAAACTTCATAATGTTAATTTTGCCCATTGTGAATTTCAACAGTCGGTTTTTCCTCAAAGGTTGAGTAATATTCTTTCTATGGTTTACAGTCCTAATGATCAATTTTTGGTGACAGGGGATGTGAATGGGGAAATTTGTGTTTGGTCTTTACAGGAAAATCGTCTTATCTCCATTTTTAAGGGTCATGCGGGTTGGGTTCATGGGGTGGCTTTTAGCCCCGATGGTAAATATTTAGCTAGTGGCAGTAGCGATCAAACCATTAAAATTTGGGATGTCAGTACGGGAAAATGTTTAAATACATTGTTTGGTCACAACCAAAGAGTCAGGTGTGTTATTTTTACTCCAGATAGTCAAAAATTGATTAGTGGTGGCAGTGATTGTTCTATTAAAATTTGGGATTTTGACAGTGGAATCTGTTTACAAACTTTAAATGGTCATAACAGTTATGTTTGGTCGGTGGTGATTAGTCCTGATGGTAAATATTTGGCTAGTGGCAGTGAAGATAAATCAATTAAAATTTGGCAATTAGATACAGGAAAATGTCTGCGGACTTTGAAAGGTCACACTCTTTGGATTCGCACTCTTGCTTTTAGTGGTGATGGAACAATTTTAGCTAGTGGAGGAGGCGATCGCATCATTAAAATATGGGATTGGCAAACAGGAAAATGTTTAAAGGAACTACACGGACACACACAGAGAATACGCTCATTAGCATTTCACCCAGAAGATAACATTCTAGCCAGTGGAGCAGGAGATCATACCATTCGTTTATGGGATTGGCAACAGGGTACTTGTCGTAAAACACTTCATGGACACAATAGCAGACTAGGCGCGATCGCATTTCGAGGAGATGGACAAATTTTAGCCAGTGGAGGAGAAGATAATGCCATTAAACTTTGGGAAACCGGCACTGGTCAATGTGTCAAAACATGGCAAGGTTATGCTAGTTGGATTCAAGCAGTTACTTTTAGTCCAGACGGTAACACTTTAGCTTGTGGCAATGAAGATAAATTAATCAAATTATGGAATGTCAGTAACCTAACCACAAATGGCACGAATACACAAACATTCACTTCTCTACATGGACATAAAGGGTGGGTTTGTTCAGTGGCATTTAGTCCCGACGGCAAAATTTTAGCCAGTGCCAGTAGTGATTATAGTTTAAAAATATGGGATATGGTGACGGGAAAATGTCTCAAAACACTGGTAGGACATAATCGTTGGATTCGTTCAGTGGCATTTAGTCCCGACGGCAAAAAAATAGCTAGTGCCAGTGGAGACTATAGTTTAAAAATATGGGATATGGTGACGGGAAAATGTCTTAAAACCCTGCGAAGTCATCAAAGTTGGCTTTGGTCAGTGGCATTTAGTCCTGATGGCAAAATTCTCGCCAGTGGCAGTGAAGACCGAACGGTGAAAATATGGGATACTGAAACGGGTAAATGTCTTCATACTTTAGAAGGTCATCAAAGTTGGGTGCAATCCGTCGTATTTAGCCCAGACGGTAAATATATAGCCAGTGGTAGTTGTGATTATACAATTAGACTTTGGAAGGTCAAAACAGGAGAATGTGTCAAAACCTTGATTGGTCATTACAGTTGGGTTCAGTCTGTTGCATTTAGCCCCGATGGAGAATATTTAGCTAGTGGTAGTTGCGATCATACAATTAGACTTTGGAATGCTAAGACAGGAGATTTTTTAAGAATTCTTCGAGGTCATAATAGCTGGGTTTGGTCTGTTTCTTTTCATCCTAATAGTAAATATTTGGCTAGTGGCAGTCAGGATGAAACCGTCAAAATTTGGAATGTGGAAACGGGTAAATGTATTATGGCATTGAGAGGAAAACGTCCTTTCGAAGATTCTTGTTTTATAGGCATCAAAGGATTAACTATTCCCGAAATGATTACCTTAGAAAATTTAGGAGCTCAAGTCACTCTTTAAATGGCAATTGTCAATGCTCAACAATAATTACAGGAATAGGACTCGATTCTAAAACTGTTTGAGAAACAGAACCAATTAAAAGCTCATGCCAGTTTTTATGTCCTCTTTTGCCCATAATTATTTCTTTTACCTGAAATTCTTGACTCACTCTCAATATTTCTTCTGTTATTACTCCTTCTACGATTAAAACTTGATGATTTATATCTGCTAATAATGTGTTGATTTTTTCCTTCAGATTCTCTAAGTTATTATTCTGACTATCATCGATAATATGCAAAACTATTACTTTAGCATTACTCCGACGAGCTATTTCTGCGGTTTTCTTTAAAACAGGAGTGGTTAAAGGAGAATCATCGATCGCACTCAGTAATATAACATGATCATCAACAGATACTTTGGTGGGATCAACCTCACCCTTAGTTAATAAAAGAGGAGCAAAAGTGGGAATCGCCCATGCACCAAGGGGGGCTGTAACTAAAATTGATAAGGCGGCTATGGCTAATATTTCTTCTCCTCCTCTAATGCCTTGTGCTAAAGGAATAGATGCGATCGCAGCTTGTACGGTGGCTTTAGCGGAGTTACCCGCAAGAAGAAAGAGTTTTTCCTTTTGATTCCAGTTGCTTTTCCATGTAGAGAGATACCAACCAGCCATTCTACCGATTAAAGTACCAAAAATTATGATTATTAAGCCTTTTGTGAAACTGCTACCTAAAACATTAAGGGGAATGGTTGCCCCCAATAAAACAAACAAAAAAATTTGGGCTACTTGCCATAAACTATCAAAGCCATTGCGTAAACAACGAGCTAAAGGAGAAGAAAATTCGATTAAGAAAAATCCTGTTGACATTACTGCCAGATAACCAGAGAAAAAATGATATTTTTCACTCATAATCACTAAAAATAAAGCCAAGCACCCCGTAACCATCGTTTCTTGTAGGATATTTTGAGTTAACTTTTGCTTAACTATCAACCACACTAAAGACTTACTCGCCAACCAACCGATAACAACTCCGCCGATAATTTGCCCTGAAAATTGTAACGGCAACCACTGCCACTCCAGACTATTCCCATCGCTAGTCAATAACCCCATCAATAAACTAAAAATCAACAATAACAAAACATCAGATAAAGCACTTCCTGTTAAAATTGCATCAGGTATCCCTTTTTTTACTCCCCACCCTAAACTCTTTAACCGCAACATCCCCGGTACTATTACCGCAGGAGATTCCGCCCCTAAAATACATCCCAATAATAATCCTGTTACCCAATCAAAATCCAAAAATATCACCGCTAAAATAGAAACTGCGATCGCTTCTCCTAAAGCTGGTAAAACGCCCAATCTTAAAGCAACAGAGCCTTGTGATTTCAACTTTTGTCGATCTAAACCTAACCCTGCTTTCATCAAGATAATAACAACAGCAATCACCCTTAAATCATCAGCAGACTGCAATATATCATTACTCAGGAGATTAGTAACTTGATTACCAAGAATAATTCCTGCAAAAATCATGGCAATCAGAGGAGGAATCTTGAGACGACGGGCAAACTCTCCTCCAAAGTAACCGAATCCAAGAATTAGCAGAATATCTTGTAACAATTAAAAAAATTAAAAATTAAAAATTAAAAATTATGAGTGAGTTGTTTGATTTTATCTTTGATTAGTTTTTGCGTTTTTTACGATAGTGTAAATAATAGCAACTAATTCATGTGATTCATGAAGCAAAGGTTGCAGTCTTGACCCTAGTTTTTTTTCAGTGGCAATTAATATTCTCAACCAATACTTTGTTTCCCTTGCCTCTTTTAAAGAAATACTCATCTTATGAATAAAATCGGCAGTGCTTTCTGCATTTTGTGCTTCCTCAATATTCGCTCCAATGCTTGTACCACAACGAATTAACTGTTTACTTAAATCATAGCCTGTACCTCCATTTTCTCTAAGAAATTTGCATAAATTGACGATTCTGATACTAAAACTTAAAGTCCTTTCTGATATATCATATTCCATCATTTATTCACAAATTTATCTTAATTCTTAATTCTTAATTTTTAATTTTTTACTTAGGCTACTAAACCAATATCTCTCGATAGCACCCCTTGATAAAAATTGCGTAATTGAGTCGTAGCAGAAGCCCAACCCCATTTTTCCGCTTCTTTCCGAGCGTTTTGCCTTAATTGTTCTCTCTCATCGGTTTTAGCTAATAATTTTTGAGTAGCTGCGATCGCACCTTGAGGATCATCAGGTTCAAATAAATAACCATTAACACCATCGGTAACAATATCAGGAATACCACCCCGTCTTGCCGCTACCACAGGGCATCCTGCCGCCATCGCTTCTAGTAACACTAAACCGAGGGTTTCTGTGGAAGAAGGAAAAATAAACGCATCCGCCGAAGCATAAGCCGAGCCTAAATCCTGTCCGTGTAAATAGCCCACAAAATTAGTATTTGTTCCTGCAAATAACGCCTCTAACTCCTCTCTCGCAGGACCATTTCCCACAATTGCCAGTCTTGCATTCGGGATGTTTTCCAATACGGGTTTAATTTTATCAATTTCTTTCTCTGCGGAAACTCTTCCTACATATAATAGTAAGGGTGCATCAGGATTACCACCAGAGAGGCGATCGCGCATTTGATTAGAAATTAAATCAGGGTGAAAAGAATCCGTATCAACTCCTCTTTGCCATAAATCAACTCTCTCAATACCGTGACTTTCCAACTCATTCACCATCGCAGTGGAAGTACAAAGATTTAATCTTGCCTGATTATGAGCTAATTTCAACATTTCCCACAATAAACCTTCTAAAGCCCCCAAATTGTAATGATGAAGATACTGGGGCAAATGGGTATGATAAGAAGCGACTAAAGGAATATCGTATTTTTTCGCATAAAAAATGCCTCCTAACCCTAAAACCGCAGGATTCACCACATGAACTAAATCAGGTTTAAATCTTCTCAAACTAAAACCAATAGAAGGATTAGGAATCGCCAATTTTAATTCTGGATATAGAGGCAAAGGAATACCCTTAATACCGTTAATTTTTGCACCTTTATATTCTTTCAAACCACCTTCAGGAGAAAAAATCAAAACTTCATCCCCTTGTTTTTGTAAATGTTCAACGGTGTGTTTGAGACGGGTAACAATACCGTCAACTTTCGGTAAAAATGTTTCGGTAAATAGGGCAATACGCATAAATAGTTTTTTCTAAATAGCTAATAGTTAATTTGACTAATCAATATATCATCAAATCATTATCAATTAATAAAGGAAGAAAAATTTTTTCAGTATTAAATTATTTCACCGAATTTATGGTCAAATATTTTATAATAAGGTTAAATAAACCTTAAAACTATGGGGTTGTTGGTAAGGATTCAGTTAATTTTTCCTTAACTATTGGGCTACCAACGTAAAAGTTTTAGCTAGAAATAAAACCACCAAAAGTAGTCGAGAAGTTTAATCTTTTAGGATTAAGGACTCGATAGTGAGCTTTGTAGTTAAGCCATTAGACGTTAAAGTCTATAAAGCTAATTGAGTGGATATTTGTCCATAAAATTAGTAACTATAAATTATTACCAAACCTCAGTTCAGTTTAAGAATATTAGATAAGAGTAGGTGTCGGGTGTTAGGTATTAGGTTAAAAAATTGACAAAAAATATAATTAATTGATTTTCTTATTCTAAATTCTTGGATAAAATAATGTAATCTTATGAAAATTAAATTTGCTACTTGATACCTGAAACCTGAAACCTGAAACCTACTAAAACTTAACACATGAATAAGTGCGTAACGTCAGTTGTTAATTCTGAGAAAGCTAACGAGTAACAGAATGTAAATAAATCCGTGTCAATTACTAAGAGAAGTTTAAATTAAGAGGTAAAAAAAGAGAATGATCCTACCATGCAAAGTATAAGAGAAAAACCCTCAAAACTAAGTAGGAGAAATTATGACTGCGACTCTGACAGAAAACATTACTTCCGATTCTGTACAGACATCCCTAAAAATCGCCATTCCTAAAGAGATTTATCCGTCAGAATGTCGAGTTAGTGCGACTCCAGATACTGCTACCAAATTACAAAAACTCGGTTTTACCGTTTTAGTTGAAACCCAAGCAGGGGAAAAAGCCAATTTCAGCGATCGCGCTTATACTGAAGTAGGTTGTAAAATCATCGAAAATAGAGAAAAACTGTGGCAAGAAGGAGATATAATCCTCAAAGTACGTCCCCCTCAACCCGAAGAAGTGGAATTGTTAACTGCGGAAAAGACTTTAATTAGCTTCATTTATCCCGCTCAAAATTCCGAATTATTAGAAAAATTATCCGATAAACAGGCAACTGTATTGGCTATGGATGCGGTGCCTCGTATCAGTAGAGCCCAAAAACTAGATGCTTTATCTAGTATGGCAAATATTGCAGGTTATAGAGCCGTTATTGAAGCCGCCAATAATTTTGGAAGATTTTTCACTGGGCAAATTACCGCCGCCGGAAAAGTGCCTCCAGCAAAAGTCCTAGTTATTGGTGCTGGAGTTGCTGGGTTAGCGGCTATTGGTGCGGCAAAAAGTTTAGGGGCGATTGTTAGAGCTTTTGACACCAGATTAGTGGTAAAAGAACAAGTAGAAAGTCTTGGAGGAGAATTTTTAGAACTCGAATTTGCAGAAGATGGCTCTGGGGAAGGTGGTTATGCCAAAACCATGAGCAAGGAGTTTATTGACGCAGAAATGGCTTTATTTGCTGAACAAGCTGAAGATGTTGATATTATTATCACTACTGCACTAATACCGGGGAAACCTGCACCGAAGTTAATTACAGAAGAGATGGTGCAAACCATGAAAGAAGGCTCAGTCATCGTTGATTTAGCGGCAGAACAAGGTGGTAACTGTGAAGTTACAAAGCCCAATGAAATTTATCAATATGCTGGGGTAACTATTGTTGGTTTAACAGATTTACCCAGTCGCATGGCCAGCCAATCTAGTCAATTATATGGCACTAATTTGTGGCATTTGCTCAAAGATATGGGCGGTAATGATAAATTCACCGTTAATCTTGAAGATGAGGTAATTCGAGGGGCTTTAGTCACTCACCAAGGAGAAATTACTTTTCCCCCACCAAAAATTGCTCAACCATCTCCTGCCACTCCTGTTAAACCAGAAGCGAAAATTGTTACAACGGAGAGTAAAAAAGAGAAAAAAGGCAATGGGGGAATTATTTGGGCATTGTTAGCTATTTTAGCCCTTATCGGCATCGGTATAGGTGCACCTGAGTCTTTCTTATCCCATTTTACGGTTTTTATTTTAGCTGTTTTTGTTGGTTGGCAGGTCATCTGGAATGTAACCCCTGCCCTACACACTCCCTTAATGAGCGTCACTAATGCTATTAGCGGTATTATAATTGTTGGTGGAATGTTGCAAATTTCAGGAGAACTAACTTCTCCTACCACTATACTAGGTGCGATCGCAATTTTAGTGGGAACAATTAATATTTCTGGAGGCTTTTTAGTCACCCAAAGAATGTTAAAAATGTTTAGAAAATAGATACTATCGGTTGTTAGGTCAGGATATTGGGATGGTAGGGGTTGAATATATTCAACCCTTACGAGAAACTCTCCGAACTCATTTCTCCCTAGCACCTGCAACCTGCAACCTGAAACCTAACCTTATCCGACATTCTTAAACTGAACTGAGGTTACATACTCAAAGTAATAGAGCTTTATTTATTACTTCTACTTATATAGTTAATTATCAATATTCAATATTCAATAGTGACAGGTTATTCTCCCCTGTTACCAAGAAATGGTAAGATTAGCAGAATCGACCTTAGATTTCCTAACAACAAACAAATTATGTTAGCAAAATCTAAATAGATAAATTACTTAATATCTATTTTTTGATCACCGATGCCTGAAGCAGTAGGAGTAATTGAAACCCTCGGTTTTCCATCCATTTTGGCGACAGCCGATGCGGTGGTAAAAGCCGCTCGTGTTACTATCGTTTATTTCGATAAAGCAGAAAAAGGTGATTTTATCATTGCTTTTCGAGGTCCTGTATCCGAAGTCAAACGGGCAATGGAAGAAGGTATCCGAGAAGGAGCAAATGTTTTTGGAGGAGTAATTCAAAGTCATTATATTGTTCCGAATCCTCCCCCCAATGTAGTGGACGTTTTGCCAATACATTACACAGAAGCCTCTGAGCCTTATCGATTTACTTTTTAGTAATTGTTCTATATTATCGTTAATTTTTATATAAATTTTAGGAGAATTTTTTTATGCCTTCCCAATCAGCAGTTGGATCTCTTGAAACCAAAGGATTTCCCGGAGTTTTAGCCGCCGCCGATGCTATGGTTAAAGCAGGAAGAGTAACCCTTGTTGGTTATATTCGTGTAGGTAGCGCCCGTTTTACCGTCAATATTAGAGGAGATGTCTCTGAGGTTAAAACCGCTATGGCTGCTGGTATTGATGCAGTTGAAAAGGCTGAAGGTGCAGCTCTTGAGTCTTGGGTTATTATTCCTCGTCCTCATGAGAATGTTTGTGCTGTGCTTCCTATTGACTATAGTGAATCTGTTGAGCCTTACCGTCAAGCTGTAGAAGGTATTGCTTTGCCCAGTGCGAGAAATAGCTAAATAAAAGCCCCAAAGCCCAATAAATCAGAAACCTATATCTTCGGCAAAGATTTATGGCTTGGGCTTCATTGGTCGTTGAATTGAAATAACTATAACTCCGAACTCAGGTAGTTTTCTAGTTCTGCAATGTGCCAACAGGAGGAGATGTTTGCGATGATGATTGTTGATGATTTTTCCCAGAAAAATCCTGTAATAAACCCATCAAAGCGGGAATAATTGTGGGAGTTAAAAAAGTAGAAAGTATTAAGCCCCCCACCAAAACAACTCCTAAACCTTGATAGAGTTCCGTTCCTTTCCCCGGTAATAGTGCTAAAGGCAACATTCCCAATACACTTGTTCCAGCAGACATAAAAATAGGACGAAGGCGATCGCTCACGGCATAATATAAGGAGGTGTTATATTCCATTCCTTCTTCTTGTAATTGTAAAGCTCTATCCACTAACAAAATTGCATTATTAACTACAATTCCTGTCAAGATAACAAATCCTAATCCTGTAATCATATCTAATGGTACAACTACCCCCGGAATTGAATTAGCTATAACTAAGCTCAACAATGCCCCTGTAATCCCCATTGGTACGGTTGCCATAATAATTATCGGATAAGTAAAAGACTTATATAAAGCCACTAATAATAGATAGGTAATGATTAAAGAGAGAACAAAAGTAGAAGCCAATTGAAATAGAGTTTCTCCTAAGACATCCGCAGAACCTGCTAACTCCAAACGCACATCAGAGGGCAATGTTTCTTGTAAAGGATCAAGAATTTCCCGTTGAGTTTGTTCTATTAAAGCACCTAAAGGAGCTTCACGATCGAGGCTAACGGTGAGAGTTATAGACCTTTCTAAGTCCACATGATTAATGGTATCAGCCCCGGTGGTTTCAAATACTTCTGCAATATCAGCTAACTGTAATCTTTTGCCCTGTCCATTGTAAATAGCCAATTGACGTAACTGCTCAGGAGAAGAAACAAAGGTATCTTTTAACTCCACTGTTACATCCAATTCTCGATTACCATCAACAAATTCAGAAGCCCTAACTCCGCCTAAAGCCGCTTGTACCACTTCTCCTAAGTCTGCCTCAGAAATTTGAGCTTCTGCTAAACGAACCCGATTAGGAATAATTTGTAATTCTGGTGCGCCTGTAACAAAATTCGATCGCACATTACGCACCCCTTCTAAACTGCGAATTTGTTGACTGATTTCCTGTTGAATTTGGTTTAACTGCTCAAGATTTTCCCCGATAATTTGTATTTCAAATTCTTTCCCCGGATTTTGGAAAATAGAGGCTCTAATGGGGATCAGAAAACGATAGCCGGGGTAGTCATTACTTTTTGCTCTTAATCTTTCCACTAAGCTGTTGAGATTATTACTCGTAGCTAACTCAGGTTTAATAAAAGCGGCAATTATTCTGCGCCCGGGGCGATGAACATATAAAGTACGCATTACTTCAGGTTGTTGAGCAACAAAATTTCTAGGGGCTTCAGAAAGTTCTATGGCTTCAGGAATACTTGTCCCGGGATACGGTTCTGCTAACCAAATAATTAGGTTACGATTTCCTTCTGGTAAGTAGTCCGCAGGAGGCAAAAGTTGCAAACTTATTATTAATAAAAGCAGGGGAGAAGCTAACACAAATAGTCTTCTTTTCAATTTACCTTCTCCTAAAGACCAACGAACGGTTTTTAGCAAAAAGGCTTCTAATTTACTCTGTAATAAACGAAATATTGCTGAAGTTTGTGCGATCGCTCTTTCTAGCCCATTTCCTTGATCCGATATTACCCCTGAGAGCATTTGTTCTGCTTCGTTATGCTTAAGGAATAATCCCGCCAACATAGGCACTAAGGTAATAGCCGCAAAAAGAGAAAATAACACAGACACAGAGAGGGCAATACCAATATCAAAAAACAACTGCCCTGCTTCTCCTGTAACTAAAATAATCGGAGCAAATACTGCTACGGTGGTTAGGGTAGAGGCTAACATTGCCCCTGCAACTTCGTTAGTTCCGTCAATGGCGGCTTTTACGGGAGTTTTACCTTTTTGTAAATGACTGAAAATATTTTCTAAAACTACGATCGCATTATCTACCACCATCCCCACCGCAAAGGCTAAACCAGCTAAACTAATAACATTTAAAGTTCTACCCAGTAAATAGAAGACGATAAAAACCGTAATTAAAGTCGTGGGGATCGAAATGGCAATTACTGCCACCGTGCGAATAGAACCCAAAAACAACAATAGAATTAAAGCGGCTAAAATTGCACCAATAATTAGATTACTCTGAACAAAAGAAATTGATTGATTGACATAGTCATTTTCATCATAGGTAATATCAAAAGCTATTCCCTCTCCAGCGCGATCGAATCTTTCTTCCAATAGAGCTAATTGTTGACGAATTCCCTGAGAAATTGCGGGTACATTCCCCCCTACCTGCCGAACAATCCCAATACCTACTGCAGGTTCATTATTTCTAATTAAAGCTCGATCTTGAATCGCTCTACCCATTTGTGCCGTAGCCACATCACCTAAATAAACCGTGCCAGAAGCATCTCGACGCAAAACAAAATCTTCTAACTGTTTAACATCATTAATACGGCTAATGGTTCTTACCCGATATTCTCTTCGCCCTAAAACTAAAGGACCCCCACGAATATCTCGGTTATTATTTCTTAAGGTTCTCACCACATCAGAGATGGTTAAATTTCTATCTGCAAGGGCTTTAGGATCGACTATAACCTCTACTTCTCGCTCTCTACCCCCTGAAATGATAAATTCACCAATACCTTGCACCTGACGCAAACTAGGCACAATCACATCATCTACTAAATCTCGATAATGAAAATCATCCCCTGCAAACCCCTCTTTCGGAGTTAAGACAATCCACATCATCGGGCTACTGCTACCGCTAACAATTTCTACCTCTGACTCATCCGCTTCTGCTGGTAAGGCTTCCACCTGTTGCAATTTATTTAAAACATCAACTAAACTGCGATCGATGTCACTATCCCAAGCAAACTCAACATTAATATTACTCAAACCTGAGCTACTGGTACTAATAATTTCTTGTACCCCCGGCACTTCTTCCAATCTTTCCTCAATGGGGCGAGTAACTAAGTCTTCCACCTCGGCAGGACTAGCACCAGAATAAGCGGTACGGATACTTATTTCTGGGGTATCACCTCCCGGTTGTAACTCTAAGGGAAGTTGAAATAATGCCAAAATTCCAAACAGGGCAAGTAAACAAAACAATACCCCCGTACCATGTCGCCAACGAATAGCTGTTTTGATGAAATTCATAAACAAATAAGTAATAAATAGTGATTAATTTGATTAGGGATAGGGGGATGAGGGGAGAGGGAGAAACAAGTAATGAATGAGTAATGAGGTGTTCAGAGTTAGAAGTTATTAATTATTCACTATTCACTATTTACCTTTGCCCTCCCCCCTCAAGAGGGGTGATAAAGGGGGGTTTGCCCCTTGAACTTTGCCCTTTGCCCCTTTATTCAATAATTTTGACAGCAGTATCATCCTTTAATCCATCACCGCCTTTGACAACAATTGATTTTCCTTCTTCAAGTTGAGCATTAGCGATGATTACTTCTGAACCCAAATCATTGACAATTTCTACTTCTAATTGCTTGGCTTTACCCCCCTCAACAGCGAATAGTAACCATTGATTTCCCCTTCTAGTTAAAGCATCTCGAGAAACCACAAAGCCATCATTTACAGCTAGGGGCATTTCTAAATCAGCTTGAATAGCCATACCGGGGACTAATTGCGGGGGAGGATTATCCAATGTAACTCTAACGGATTGACGGCGAGACGCAGTGTCAGCAGTGGGGATAACGGCGGTGATTATAGTTTTATCTTGCCAATCGGGTAAGGCTCGGGCAGATAAATTGACTCTCATTCCCGGTGTTACTTGTCCACTAATGTTTTCAGGAATTTCTAAAAATATATCAACGGATTTATCACTGACTAAAGTAAAAAGAGGATCATTTGTTTCTACATAATCTCCTGTATCTACTTGTCGAGCCTGAATAATTCCCGCAAAGGGTGCTTTGATTTCTGTGCGTTGTAAGGCTAATTCTGCTTGTTGGACTTGAGCTTGAGCCAATTTTACTAAACCTTTTTGAGCTTCGATTTCTTCGATAGTAGGTCCTGCTTTTGCTTCTGCTAAACTCGCTTGAAGACGCAATTTTTCACTACGAATATTATCTAAATTAGTTCTTCCTTGGGCAATATCTTGACTGGCTTGGGTTTTTTGGGCTTGTAAAGCCGATTCTGCCCTTAGTCTCTCATTAACTGCTGTTTCTACCGCCGATTGAGCCTCTACTAGGATTCTTTCAGAAATTGCCCCTTCTTCACTCAAGGTTGTAATTCTTTTGAGATTATCTTGGGTTTCTTTTTCCCTTGCTTGAGTGGCTTGTAATTCTGCTTGTCTTTGCTTAATTAAATCTGGTTGCAAGGCAATTAAACTGGCTAAATTATTTTCAGCTTCTTTTTCCCTTGCTAATGCTGACTGCAATTGGGCTTGTCTTTGAGCGATAATTTCTGGACGAGTACCTACCTGTAGGCGATCGAGGTTACTCTGTTCTTGAGCAAGTTTAGCTTTAGCTTGGGCTAGGGCAATTTGAGCATCTGCAATATCCAAAACCGCTACTACTTGACCTTCGGAGATGCGATCGCCTTCTTTTACTAATATTTGTTCGATCGTACCATCAATTTGAGAACTTAGGGTTGCTTTTTGACCAGCCTCCACTTGTCCTAATAATTTAACTTTCTGGACAGCTTGAGAAGTCGTTAAAGTTTCTACTGTCACTGGTTTAGCAGGTGTCTCACTCTCCTTAACTTGAGCTTGAGAAGTCACGGAAGAAGGTTTGAGTATTTGCCAACTACCGATGCCCCCACCCAAAATTAACAGTATTAATAACCATCTTGATAGTTTTTTCTGGTTATTTTGTGGCAAATCATCTTGCTTTTCACTATCTTGCCCAATCTTTGATAAATCTTGATTTGACGCTTGATTCGGTTTCATCTCAGAAGCCCAATATAAAGTTTTATTGCAATTATTTGCTCATTGTAAACTATTTTTTTGTAACTTAATTTAATGCCAAAAGAAGTTTCATTCCGAATTTAACAAATAAAAAAAAACACATCAAATCAACATTTAATTATTCATTTATCCTACAAAAGAAATAGGTTTTGACCAGTAAAAAAAATGAGGCTCTATACTCCTGTACGGGCGAATGGCCATTCGCCCCTAACTAACCCCGTACCGCTTTGCGGAACGAGTGCGGCGAACTCTCGTTTTCCCTGAAACCTGCAACCTGAAACCTGACACCTAAACTTATCCGATACTATTAAACTGAATTGAGGTTAAAGTACTATTGATTAATGGTAGGATTTTAGAGTGTTTTTTTCCAAGTTATAGATCACATCACTTAGCTACCATGACTGTAATTGACTCTGTGAGAATTGTTTTAGTTGAACCGGCTGGAGAGAGAAATATTGGTTCAATTGCTAGGGTTATGCGTAATATGGGTTTAACGAAGTTAGTTATTGTCAATCCTCATTGTAATCCTCTCTCTGAGGAAGCTAAGGTTATGGCAGTGCATGGAGTAGAGGTACTAGAAAAAGCGAAAATAGTTAATTCTATTCCCTCCGCATTGCAAGGATGCCAAAGAGCCATTGCAACTACCGCCAGAGAAAGGGGAATTCCCACTCCTTTAGAAAAACCAAGAGATGTTATGGGATGGTTGCTAGAAGAAAATATTAACTCAGCTTTAGTTTTTGGTCCTGAAGATAGAGGGTTGAGCAATCAGGAATTAAGCTATGCTCAAAGATTTGTCTGTATTCCCAGTAATCCTGAATATCCCTCTCTCAATTTAGCTCAAGCGGTGGGAGTTTGTGCCTATGAGTTATATCAGGAGTTTCTGAATCAAAACCAAAAAACAGTAATTGACACAGAAACAGAAAAACAGGATGATTTAGCTGATTTAAAAGCCTTAGAAGGTTATTATCAACATTTAGAGTCCGTTTTGCTACAGGTTAATTATTTATATCCCCATACCGCTAAAGCAACAATGGAAAAAATTAAGCGTATTGTCAATCGTAGTGATTTAAAAACTCAAGAGTTAGCTATGTTGAGAGGGATGTTAAGACAAGTGGAATGGGGAATTAAAAGTCATACATTGGAAGATTAGAGCCAATGGGAAGTGGTGGGTAAGGGAAAACGGGAAAAGTTAAAAGGGCAAGGGTGAATATTTTATAGTTTATAGTTAGTAATAAATTACGATAATTTTTGTTATGACAATTGTAAATGCCTACGCCGCCCATGAAACAGGAGGGTTACTCAAGCCTTTTCAATATCAATTACCTCCCATCGGTGCTTATGAAGTTGATATTCAAGTACAACATTGCGGTATTTGTCACAGTGACTTAAGTTTGCTCGAAAATGCTTGGGGTGTTACTCAGTATCCTTTTGTACCGGGTCATGAAATTGTTGGTACTGTTTTGGCTGTGGGACAAGATGTAGTTCACTTAAAAGAAGGCGATCGCGTCGGCTTGGGATGGCACTCGGCATATTGCTTACATTGTGATCAATGTTTAACTGGTAATCATAATATGTGTTATTCTGCTCAAGCTACTATCGTGGGCAGACATGGAGGATTCGCCGATATAGTTAGGGCAAAAGTTCCTAGTGTGGTTAAGTTACCCGATTCTGTGGATATGCGTACTGCAGGACCATTGCTTTGTGGTGGCATAACGGTTTTTAATCCTTTAATTCAATTTAATATTTTGCCAACGGCTAAAGTGGGAGTGATTGGCATAGGTGGTTTAGGTCATATTGCAGTGCAGATTCTTCAGGCTTGGGGATGTGAAGTAACTGCTTTTACTTCTAGTGAGTCAAAAATAGAAGAAGCCTTAAAAATGGGGGCAAATAAAACTCTTAACTCTAGGGATTCAGAGGAATTAAAGTCGGCAGAAAATAGCTTTGATTTGATTCTCTCTACTGTTAATGTTGAACTTGATTGGAGTACATATTTAAGTTTACTAAAGCCAAAAGGTCGTCTTCATCTTTTAGGGGTGGTTCTTGAACCCTTAAACCTCAGTGTTTCTTCTTTGCTTTCACGACAAAAATCCGTTTCTGCTTCCCCTGTAGGTAGTCCAAATGCGATCGCACAAATGTTGGAGTTTTGTCAAAGACATAATATAAAGCCCATCACACAACATTTTCCCCTCAAGGAAGTGAATGAAGCAATGGAACATTTGAGAGCGGGAAAAGCCCGTTATCGAGTGGTATTAGACATGAATTGAGATCTAAGTTCGGAGTTCAGATTGTAGTTGTTAGGGTATTAGGGTGTTAGGATTAGTGTTAATTAAACACTTTTGCCCTCCCCCCTCTCGAGGGAGGATAAAGGGGGGTTTCTTTTAAGGGGAGACACAGAGGGGTTTGCCTTTTACCCCTTGCCCATTTACCATTCTCGATAAGAACTAAAAATCATAGATTAACTCACCAACACCGAAAATTCTTTGTTAGGAATTAGGAATTAAGAGAGATAATTGAAGATTCAGTAGCAATAATTTAACTTCAATCATCACAGAATCTATGAAAGGTTTTAATTTCGTTGTTTTTCGTAAGTTTTGGGCGATCGCAAAATTATATTGGCTTGGTTCAGAAAAAAAAGGAGCTTTAACACTACTATTTATTTTAGGCGTATTACTCATAGCTTATACTCAACTGAGTGTTTTACTAAACGAATCTCAAGGAGGATTAATTTCTACTCTAGCGGCAAAAGATGAAACCGCTTTTTGGCAAACTGTGGGGAAATTTCTCTTAATTTTAATTATTTATGTTCCCTTATTTGCAGGTTTTTCTTATACTCAAAGTAAATTGGGTTTATACTGGCGTAGATGGTTAACAAATAATTTTTTAAATAAGTATTTTCAGCAAAGACATTTTTATCAATTAGCCGTTAGAAACAAAGAAATTGATAACCCAGATCAAAGAATTTCTGAAGATATTAGAAGTTTTACTCAAGATTCTTTACTGTTTTTATTAGTAATTGTTCAATCAATTTTACAGGTAATTGCCTTTAGTGCAGTTTTGTGGTCTATCTCTCAAAAATTAGTAATTTTTCTATTATTTTATGCGATCGCAGGTACTTTAATTACGACGGGAGTATTTGGGAAAAAATTAGTAAATCTTAACTTCGCTCAACTGCAAAAAGAAGCAAACTTTCGTTTTGGCTTAATAAGAGTAAGAGAAAATGCAGAATCTATTGCTTTTTATAGAGGAGAAGACCAAGAGCAAAATAATTTAAGTAATCTCTTTACAGACTTATTTAATAATTTTAATAGCCTTATTGTTTGGCAAGAATTATATCTCGGTTTATTTGTCAATACTTTTGAGTTTTTACCCTATGTTATTCCGGCGATTGTCGTTGCACCTAGTGTTTTATCTGGCAATTTAGAAGTAGGGAAAGTCAGTGAAGCAACAGGAGCATTTGCACGGGTATTTTTCTCATTAAATATTATTGTTAGTCGTTTTCAATCTTTGACTAATTTTGCGGCAGGAATTGATCGTTTATCAGGACTAGATGAATTTTTATCTATTTCTAAAAAAGAACCATTATTAACCAAAACATCTTCGACAAAAAGAATTATTGACACCATTGAAAATGATAATTTAGAAATAAAAAACTTAACTTTACAAACTCCTAATTATCACAATACTTTGATAGAAAATATCAGTTTTCAATTATCCACAGGTCAAGGATTATTAATTATGGGGGCGAGTGGTTGCGGTAAAAGCTCACTCCTAAGAGCGATCGCAGGTTTATGGAACTCAGGCACAGGAGCGATTATACGCCCAGAGTTAAACAAGATTCTCTTTCTTCCCCAACGTCCTTACATGATTATTGGCACACTAAGACAACAATTAATATATCCCGCCACCAATCTTGATATTTCCGAAGAAGAATTACAAAAAGTTCTCGAATTAGTTAACTTAAAAGACTTAGCCGAACAATTTGGCGGTTTTGAAGTAGAAAAAGACTGGGGAGAAGTTTTGTCCCTCGGAGAGCAACAGAGAGTTGCCTTTGCCCGAATTTTGGTCAACAAACCTCAATATGCCATTTTAGATGAAGCTACGAGTGCCTTAGACACCAATAATGAAACATTTTTATATCAACACCTCCTTGACACTCACACTACTTTTGTCAGTGTTGGACATCGAGATAGTTTAAAGCAGTATCATCAACTTTTACTAAAAATTTCCGAGGATAAATCATGGTGTTTAGAAACCATCCAATTAACTTAACCTGAGTTAGGGATTAGAAGTTTTTAATTATTTATTAATTATCAACTATTCACCCCAACACCTTTGCCCTCCCCCCTCTCGAGGGGGGATAAAGGGGGGTTTGCCCCTTGCCCTTATATCTATTTATTCCTTATTTTTCCAACGCAAAATTAATCAATACTTCACCAACATAAGCAGTATTTGGTAACTTTAAAATTGTTTTGACAATATCGGCAACATCTTCTGGTTGAGTAATAGTTTCTGAATCTAATTTGACTCCTTTTGCCATGTCTGTATTAACAAAACTAGGACAAATCGCCGTTACCCTAATGCCATCTTCCCAACCTGCATTACGCATACTTTGACTTAGTGCCAAAAATGCAAATTTACTCATAGAATAACCTGCTAATGTACCTTTAACTCTTTTGCCCGACATGGAGACAAGATTAATAATTCTACCTTTTCCCGATTGTTTGAGATAAGGAAAAGCCTCTCTAGTTAATCGCCAAGGAGCTTTCACGTTTACTTCAAAGAGGCGATCGAGTCCTTCTTCATTATCATCCTCAAATTGTATTCTCTCTAAAATACCAGCACAATTAATCAGCCCATCCAACCTACCAAATTTATCGATAGTCGCTTTTACCCAATCAATGGGAGATTGTTTATCTTTTGCCTCATAGGGTTGAATTAAAACTCGCTCATGATTAGCAAATACCGTGTTTTGAAAATAGTTTGGCTCTCTCACCCCTAAACTAAGGTAATAACCATCTTGTAATAATTTTTCCGCAATACTTCTACCGATACCACGACTTGCACCACTAATTAAAATAACATTCATATCAAAAATAATCGATTTGAGTTCAAAATAAATTTTTCTGGTTTTACTAGGGGAAAAGGAAAAAGATAAACCCCTCTGTATCCTTCTCTTAATCGCTACACTGACAAGTAAAAGAATGATCAGGATTAAATTTAACCACCACTAAAGTTATATCGTCACTATTACGATTACCTATCCCAATAAAATTCTCGATAGTTTTTAATATGTAATTTAAAATTTCCTCCGCAGTGTTGTAGTTTTCACAACCATAACGAAAACACTTAATCAAGTTTTCCTCTTCAAATCTTTGATTATTTTGATTCACCGCATCTGTTAACCCATCGGTATAGTACAAAATAGTATCATTAGGTTGTAACTGTAAACAATCATCTTGATAATGAGAATTAGGTTCTAATCCTATAAGCATACCTTCTGTATCCAAAGGAATCAGATTACTCTTACCTTCTCTCCATAACAGAGGGGGATTATGAGCGGCATTGGCATAGCGTAAAAGATGAGTTTGAGGATCATATTCAGAATAAAAGAGTGTAACAAAGCGATGGGAATTTTCTAAATCGGGATACATTACCCTATTCAAATGCTCTAGCACCCTTGAAGGAGAATGGCGGTTTAAAACCTCTGCCCTTAACATTCCCCTTGTCATAGTCATAATTAATCCTGCGGGGACACCTTTACCCATCACATCCCCAATAACGATACTCCAAGGCTCACAAGGAGCATTCTTGTTAGTGGCATTATTTTCATCCCATTGATCATAATTAACAGGGATAAAGTCGTAATAATCTCCTCCCACACGGTTGGCTGTTTGACACTTAGCCGCTACCTCTAACCCTTTAATCGTGGGACATTTTCTTGGTAGTAATCTAAGTTGGATTTCTGAGGCAATCTCTAATTCTCGATCCTGTCTTTCTTTTGATCTTAATTCGACGGTTAATTCATGATTTGCGATCGCAACTGCGGTTTGATCTGCCACTAACTGGGCTAACTTACGGCGAGTTTGAGTCCATACATATTCGGAATCTTGACTAAAAACATAAAAACGTCCTCTTTCCACATTTTTAACAATAATAGGAGTGCTAAAAATAGGAAATAAAGGAGAAAATCGTGATTGTACCTGAGACTCAACAAAATCCGAAAAACACTCTATTTCAGGACATAAACTAGGATCGTGCTGACAAGTTTGAGAATAAGTATTTATCTCCTGCACCAACTCTTGAAAAGAAAAAGTAATTTCCTCCCGCCAACGATTATTATGACAGTAAATTTGTTCTAAACTAATTTCTTGCTGACGATAGAGTATTAAAGCACCACCATCCGCATCTGTAACTCTCGCAACCATTAAAGGGGTTAACTCTAAAAATTGATTGAGATTATTGAAGCTACGTAAGGCAAAACTCAATGAACTTAAAAGATTTTGTATCTTGTTTTGTTCTCTTTGTAAACTTGCCACTAACTCTTTTAACGCAACCACAGGAGTATATTTCCCATTTGAGTACAGATTATTATTAGTTTCTGAACGCAGATAATTTTGATTAAAAATAGACACGGGATTTGATTAATTAAGCCTCAGATAAATCACAGCTATAAGTGAGTTAAAAAGAATAAAGGACAAAGGGCAAAGGTCATTTTGAAAGTAGCTTTCAACCACCATCAAGATTAAGAATGCCTAAAAAGGCTATACTTGAAACCCTTGACCTTTTATTTCATGAATTAAAGGTAATTTTACTTTACCATTATGATGAAGAAAGTATAGAAATCTCTCTCTCAAATGTCAACTATAAAATTAATTCTTTTCTGAGAAAGGATCCCGATTAAAGGCTAAAACTAAGTATATTTATCGAAAATTTTGATTAAGAAAAAAAATAAAAATTATTCTTTTATATCAATTCTAAATCTTAAGTTTATTGTTATTCATAAATTTTGCTAAACTCAGAAAATATTATATGTCTTTTTCTCAAAAAAATACTCCTCTTTTAACTCAACTAAGTAAATTAGCTTTTAAACAAGAAGCACCATTTTATGCCCCCGGACACAAAAAGGGTAGAGGTATTAACTCACATTTTAAAGCATTATTAGGAGAAAACGTATTTAAAGCAGATTTACCAGAGTTGCCAGAATTAGATAATTTATTCAATCCAGAAGGAGTTATAAAAGAAGCTCAAGACTTAGCTAGTCATGCTTTTGGGGCAGAATATACTTGGTTTTTAGCCAACGGTTCGACATCGGGAATAATTGCCTCTATTTTGGCGACTTGTTCAGAGGGGGATAAAATAATTTTGCCTCGTAATGTTCACCAATCAGCTATTTTTGGTTTAATCTTGTCTGGGGCAGAACCCATTTTTATTAATCCTGAGTACGATCGAGATTTTGATTTATTTTATAATCTCTCTACCACACAAATAATTAAAGCCTTAGACAACAATTCCAGAGTTAAAGCAGTACTTTTAGTTTCTCCCACTTATCACGGCATCTGTGCAAATGTGAGAGAAATAGCCTATTGTTTGCATAACTATAACATTCCTTTGATTGTTGATGAAGCTCATGGCGGACATTTTCACTTTCATTCAGATTTACCTATGTCAGCACTAGAAGCAGAGGCAGATGTGGTTATTCAGTCAACTCATAAAGTTTTAGGGGCAATGACTCAGGCTTCTATGTTGCATTTACAAGGTAGTCTAGTTTCTTCTGAAAAAATTAGTCGAGCTTTACAAATGGTTCAATCTTCTAGCCCGAATTATTTACTATTAGCTTCCTTGGACTCAGCACGACAACAAATGGCAACAGAGGGAGAATCGTTATTAAGAAATACTTTAGATTTAGCCTTAATAGCAAGGGAAAAACTGAGTAAATTAGATTATTTATCAGTATTAAATTTTGAACAAAAAAAAGATAGTTTTAATAATTTAGATTTGACAAGATTGACAATAAATGTATCTAAATTGGGTTTAACAGGGTATGAAGCTGATGAAATTTTAAACACTCAACTCAATGTTACTTGTGAGTTACCATCATTAAAAACCTTAACTTTTATTATTTCCATTGGGAATAATCTTGATGATATAAATAAGTTAATTGAGGGTTTAACCAAGTTAGAAAAATACCGTAAAAAAGTAAACCAAAATGATATTTTTATCACAAATTTCCCCACTCCTAAACTAAAAATAACCCCTCGTCAGGCATTTTATGCTGAGACAATAACTCTAGGGCAAAGTCAAGCTATTAACCATATTAGTGGGGAAACAATTTGTCCTTATCCCCCCGGTATCCCCGTCATCATGGCAGGAGAATTAATCACCCAAGATGCGATCGCATCTCTCCAAAATATTATCAATCATGGTGGTACAATTACGGGAGCTAGTGATTCGAGCTTACAAACACTAAAAGTAGTTAATTCTTAACTCCTTCTTCCCTTTCTCTTTTCTTTCTTCTCAAACCTAAAACCTGAAACCCTGTACGGGCGAATGGCCATTCGCCCCTACTTCCCCCTCTTCCCTCATCCTCCTATCCCTAACACCTGCAACCTACAACCTGACACCTAACCTTAACTGAGATTAAATTACCACCATCTTCTCTTACCATCAGGAAAAATAGTGCGCCAACTGGTTTTTGCCATTTTTAACTGCTCATCATCCACTTTTGCCCCTTTCAAATTAGCCCCCGCTAAATTACAATCTTTCAGCAACGCACTGGTTAGATTCGCCGCCGTTAAATTAGCACCCTGTAAATCCGCATTTTTCAAATTAGCCTTATATAACTCCGCTCGTCTTAAATCCGCTTCTTTTAAGTTGGCTTGGGCTAAATTGGCATTATAAAAATTAGTGCGATAAAGATTTGCTTTTTGTAAATTTACACCAATTAGTTTACTTTGAGAAAAACTAGCCCCCGCTAATTTAAAGCCCTCCAAATCAAATCCATTCAAACTCTGTTGACTAAAATTGCGATCGCCCTGACGATAATATTCCATAATGGCATCAGGAGTTAGTTGTGCTTTCGGTTGAGTGGGAGGAATAGCACTTATATTAACCTTTGCTTTTGCTGGTGTATTGCCTCCAGCTTGTTGTAACTTTTCCCGGCGTTTTCTAATGGCATCAGCAAGATTTTGAGAAGTAGAATTAGTAACAGTCATATCCTCATCATCATCACTACTTACCTCTTTGCTGACACTTAAATTGACCATGCTACCAGCCAATTCTTCTTCATAGGGAACTAGCTCTAAAGCCTTAATAACATCGTCTGCGGAACTGTAACGCTTACGCACGTCTAACTCTAGCATTTTATTCAACACCTTGGCAAAATTGGAACTAACTGCCGTATGTCTTTCCCATGCCAACTCCCCCGTCACATTGTCGCATAAATCCTTGGGTGCTTTTCCTGTCAACAAAAATATACAAGTTGCCCCCAAAGCGTAAATATCACTAGAATATACAGGACGCATCGCCAACTGTTCAGGAGGAGCAAATCCCATTGTACCAACAGATATTTTCGTAAAGGCACTTTCAGGATTTTGACTCATTAACTGAGTGTTAACCTGTTCTTTTACCGCTCCAAAATCAATTAAAAATAAATTATTTGTCTTTTTCTCACGAAGAATATTCCCCGGTTTTATATCTCGATGAATTACTTTTTCTGAATGTATATATTGCAATACAGGCAACATTTGGCGAAGAAATTTTTTTGCCGTAGTTTCGGGATATATTCCCCCTTTTTTGATTTCTCGCTCTAAATTTTTTCCTAATACAAAATCTTGAATCAAGTAAAATTGGTTATTCTCTTCAAAATAATCCAATAGTTTCGGAATTTGAGGATGATTTAACTTTGCCAGTGTTTTTGCTTCCCGATTAAATAAGTCTAAAGCTGTACGGTAGGCTTCTGGATTTTCCTTAGCGAGTTCAAGTTGTTTAATGACGCAATAAGTGTTTTTCCGTCCCATATCCACCGCCAGATAAGTCGTACCAAAACCGCCTCTGCCTATTTTTTTGATGGCAACATAGCGTTTATTCAGGATTAAATTAGACTGACAACTACGACACTTTCTGGTTTTGGTATCGTTGACTGGATTTTCGCAATCGGGGTTGAGACAATAGATAACGCTCATTCACACTGGTTTCTCTGCTGAGTTAATGGAAAAATATTCATCTCAAGATGTATTTTTAGTTTATCTTAATTTCTTCCCCCTCGAATAAATTTACTCAAAAATCTTCCCCTTTTACTTGATTTTCTATTTCTTCAATTTTTTGTTAAGTTTTTTAACTTTTTGCGTATTTGGTAGCAATTTATACAGAAATTTATTATCATGGTGTATGTAAGCAATAAATCCTCATAAGGAGATAAGACTATGAACACCAATCAAAAATCTCGTGCTTTAATGATGCGTCACGATAAAATGATTAGAAATCGTCAACAATCTATGTTAGGTAGAGTTGCTGGTGAAATCGGCATGGATGTAAATAACACCGAATATTATGAAAATTTGAAATCTGCTCCTTTATCCAATTTTGCTCGTAGCTACGATCGCAGCAGTAGCACTTTAAGTTAAGATAATTTATGAATAAATAATGTTACAACTAAATATTAGTCAATTTTGGGCGTTCTTTCTCTGAGAAGGGGCGCCTTTAGGTTATGTTCTAAAGTTGCGCATTTATTTGGCATTGTCAGCGAAGGTAGGCTTCAGGTGACAAGCTGCAGGTTTCAGGTTCAATATAAGTAAAGGTAAAGCAAAAAAGGCAAAGGGCAAAAGCGAGTAGTGAATAGTGAATAGTGAATAGTTGATAATTAATAATTAATAATTAATAAACCCGAACTCCTCATCCCGCTAACACCCCAACCCCAAATTGTAAAAACTCCCAACTCAGGTAAAATTATGGTGTTGTTTAACAATAACTGGATGCAAAGGACGGAAAGATATAGATGAAAATTAATACCCTTGTTATTATTAAACGAAAACCTTGGTTTAGGGAAGCATTTAGGGTTAAATATTCTGTTTTTCCAGATGTTTGGGAAAAGGCTCTTTTTTTTGCTATTTTTTCCTTTGTTATTTGTTTACTGCATAGTGTTGGTTTTCCTGTTCAACAACCGATTCTAAGTAGTTTGATACCCACTATTGTCTTAGGTTTATTATTAGTTTTTCGTACTAATTCTGCTAATGAACGTTTTTGGGAAGGGCGAAAATTATGGGGGGGAATTGTTAATCATTTACGTAATTTAACTTGGCAAATATGGGTTAATATTAAAGAAGAAACACCTCAAGATCAAGAGCATAAAATTAATGCTTTAAATTTATTGACAGTATTTGCGATCGCAACTAAAAATCATTTAAGATCAGAGGGAATAAGTGAAGAAATGCGCCCTTTGTTATCTGCTTACTATTACCATCACTTACAAACAAGTCAACATTTACCGCTACAAATTGCCGCCTATTTGGGAGAATATTTACAGCAAGAATATCAAAAAAAACATCTAAATGAATATCAATTAACTAATATGCAACAATTGATTAATCAACTTATGGATATGGTGGGCGGATGTGAAAGAATTTTAAAAACTCCTATCCCTAATTCCTATAGTATTCACTTAAAACAATTACTTTTAATTTATTGTTTAGTATTACCATTTCAGTTAGTAGATCAAATAGAGTGGTGGACTATTCCTTTTGTTTCCATTGTTAGTTATATTGTTTATGGTATAGAAGCGATCGCCCTTGAAATTGAAAATCCTTTTGGTAGAGATAGAAACGACTTACCATTAGACCAAATTTGTCAGGCAATTAACCAAAATATTCAGGATTTTATACTTAATCAAAAACGTTAAAAATTAATGTTAATTATCTTTTCCAGAGGTATTAAATTTTGACTGACTCTACGATTATTAATTATGATGAGATAAAACCAAGAATTAATATATATCAATCTTCAATCATTTAAAATGAAAAAATTTTTACAGCAAACCCTTGCCAGTTTTTTAGGAAGTTTAGCCAGTTTATCATTATTAGCTTTATTAAGCTCAGGAGGATTATTCATTCTCATAGTGGTTTTACTATCCATGAGTAGCACTCCAAAAATTGAGAATCAATCTGCCTTAGTTTTTAACTTAAATAGTCAAATTAGCGATTATCAAAGAGAAAGTGATCTTAATTCTTTGTTAGGAGGAAATAACACCGAGAATTTAACCTTAAGAGATATTACTTATGCTATCAATAAAGCCGCAGAAGATAAAAGAATTTCCGTTTTATATTTAGACGGTAGTCGAGGAAATCTTATTACAGGATATGCTAGTTTAACGGAAATAAATGATGCCCTAGAAAAATTTAAAGCTAGTGGTAAAAAAATTATTGCTTATAATGTTTCTGCTGGAGAGCAAGACTACTTTATCACATCCATTGCTGATGAAATTATTTTAAATCCTATGGGCGGAATGGAAATGAATGGTTTAGCTTCCTCTCAACTGTTTTTTGCCTCTGCTTTAGAAAAATATGGTATAGGTGTTCAAGTGGTTAGAGTCGGTAAATATAAATCAGCAGTCGAGCCTTTTATTCTTGATAATTATAGTCCAGAAAGCAAGTTACAAACTCAAGATTTAATTGATGATTTATGGAATTCTTATATAGAAAATGTAACTAATAATCGAGATTTAAAAGCAGGAGAAATTAATAATATTGCAGATAATAAAGGTATTTTACAAGCCTCAGAAGCGAAGAATTTAAAAATAATTGATCAAATTAAATATGAGGATGAAATTATTAGCCAATTAAAAACTATTACTAATAGCGAAAACGAAGACAATTTTCGTAAAATATCCATTAAAGATTATATTACTGCCAATCCTGAAGAAACTAGCAGTAGTAATCAAATTGCAATTCTTTATGTAGAAGGAACAATTGTTGATGGAGAAGGCAGAATCGGAGAAGTTGGGGGTAATCGCTATGTGGCAGAAATTAGAAAAATTAGACAAAATGATGATATAAAAGGGGTCATTGTTAGAATTAATAGCCCCGGTGGAAGTGCGATCGCATCTGAGTTAATTTTACGAGAATTACAGCTAACCGCCAAAGAAAAACCAGTGGTGGTATCCATGGGCGATGTTGCCGCATCGGGAGGGTATTGGATTTCTACCGCAGGAGAAAAAGTATTTGCTAGTAATAATACTATTACAGGTTCGATCGGTGTATTTGGCTTAATATTTAATGTAGAAGATATAGCCCAAAATAATGGCATTAATAATGAAGTAGTAAAAACTAATAAATTTGCCGATTTAGGTAATGGTTTTGCACCGAAAACCGACGCAGAATTAAGTGTTATTCAACAAGGAGTTGATCAAGTTTATGACTTGTTTTTAGAAAGAGTTTCTAAAGCAAGAAATCTACCTATGGAAAAAGTTGTAGAAATTGCTCAAGGAAGAGTTTGGTCTGGACAAGCCGCTCAAAAAATTGGTTTAATAGACGAAATTGGTGGTTTAGATAAATCCTTAGAATATTTAAACGAAAAATTAGAATTAAATAATAATTATCAGCTTATAAGTTATCCTGAAAAAAGAAGTTGGCAGGTTGAGTTAATTAACCAATTAAGTGGAGCAAAACTCAATTCCAATCTAACCGATAAAGAAACTTTATTGAAAATGATTTGGGAAGAAAATACAGAGTTACAATTAAGAGAAATTTTAAAAAATCCTCATCAAATTTATAGCATTCTCCCTTATAAATTAAATATAAAATAAATAACTTCAGTTCGTTTTAAGAATATTGGATAAGGGTAGGTGTCAGGTTGCAGGTGTTGGGGATAGGGGGATGAGGGGTAGATAAGTTCGGGGTTCGGAGTTTTTTATTCTCAATTCTTAATTATCAACTATTCACTATTCATTAAATTGCCCTTTTCACCATCACTCATAGATGAAAATTTATGGTGAGTTTGTTGTGATGTTCGATTCGGTAAACCACATCTTGATCGCATTAAATCTTTTGTGACATGATGACCTATATAGTAGGGATAACAACTATATCCCATCAATTTTTACTGTTTATATAATTTCACTGTCACACTTAAACTAACTGCTTATGACTACTATCTTGGAAAAAGGAAATATTACGATTCATACCGAGAATATATTTCCCATCATCAAAAAATCCCTTTATACTGATCACGAAATCTTTTTAAGAGAATTAATTTCCAACTCTGTGGATGCGATTTCTAAAGCAAAAATGGCATCTTTAGCAGGGGAATTTAGTCAAGAATTGCCTGAACCCGAAATTTCAATTACTATTGATAAGGAGAAAAAAACCCTTGCCATTAGCGATAATGGTATCGGTATGACAGTAGAAGAAGTTAAAAAATATATCAACCAAGTTGCCTTTTCTAGTGCGGAAGATTTTATCACTAAATATGGTAAAACCGCTAATGATTTAATTGGGCATTTTGGTTTGGGTTTTTACTCTGCTTTTATGGTAGCTAAACAGGTAGAAATCGATACTTTATCTTATCGTGATGGTTCTACTGCGGTACACTGGACTTGTGATGGTTCACCTGAATTTCAATTGAGTGATTCTAGTCTTACAACCCCCGGTACAACCATTACCCTTACCATCATGGATGAGGAAACGGAGTATTTAGAGGAAGCAAGAATCAAAGGTTTAATCAAAAAATACTCTGATTTTGTACCTGTAGCCATTAAAATGAACGGGGAAACCATCAACCGTCAAAAGGCTTTATGGAAAGAATCCCCTCAAGATTTGACCGATGACGACTACTTAGAATTTTATCGTTATCTCTATCCTTTTCAAGAAGATCCTTTACTCTGGGTACATTTAAGCACGGATTATCCATTTTTACTCAATGGTATCCTATATTTCCCCAAATTGAAACCCGATGTTGATGTCACTAAAGGACAAATTAAGTTATTCTGTAATCAAGTATTTGTTAGTGATCATTGTGAGGAGATTATTCCAGAGTTTTTGATGCCTTTGCGTGGTGTCATTGATAGCCCTGATATTCCCTTAAACGTTTCTCGCAGTGCCTTAACTAATCATCGTACTGTTAGACGTATTGCAGACTTTATTACTAAAAAAATCGGCGATCGCCTCAAGTCTTTATATAATGATAACAAGGGTGAATATATCCGTTGTTGGGAAGATGTCGGCACTTTTGTCAAATATGGTGCATTAAGAGATGATAAATTCAAGAAACAAGTAGAAGACTTAATTATTTTCCGCACTACCTATGAGGCAAATCAAGGGGAAGAAAAAGCCAAAGTTGAGGTACAATCTGGAGATGATGATGCTTGGTCAGATGTTAAAACCGATGAAAGCTATCCTTACACTACCCTCAAAGAATATTTAGAGAGAAACAAAGCCAAACACGAAAATCGAGTCTTCTACACTACTAACGCTCAAACCCAAAGCACCTATATTGATTTGTATAAAAATCAAGGGATTGAAGTGTTATACATGGATTCTTTCATCGATAATAACTACTTTATTCCCTTCCTTGAGAGAGAATACACTGATGTTAAATTTTCCCGGGTTGACTCAGAATTAGACTCTAACTTGGTAGAAGAAGATAAAGCAGGAGAAATCGTCAATCCTCAAACCAATAAAACCCGTGCCGATGAAATCAAGGAAATATTCGAGAAGGCAATTAATAAGCCAAAGGTGAATATCAAAACTCAGTCACTGAAAGCAGAAAAACAGGAAGAAACTCCCCCCGCAATGGTGTTGTTACCTGAAGCTATGCGTCGTTTCCAAGAGATGACGGCAATGATGCAACAAAGGGAAATGCAGTTTCCTGATGAACATATGTTAGTAATTAACATCTCACATCCTTTGATTGAAAATATCTATCAACTCAGTAAATCCTCAATTATTCAGGCAGGAGGAGAGTCTTCTAATCAGGAAATGGTTAACCTCATGTGTCAATATGTCTATGATTTAGCTTTGATGGCACAACGGGCTTTTGACGCACAGGGTATGACAGACTTTGTGGTGCGATCGAACCAAGTGTTAACTAAACTAACCAAGCGCTAAAATTATATGGTGGGCTAATACCCACCTTTTTTGATGTAAAAATATTAAAGTTGAGATAAAATTGTCATTTTTTATAAATACTTCTTCGATCATCTATTTCATATATTAATAATTCATTATCTATGGAATTTATCCTAAAAATAATCCTAATTTTTCCTATCCTTAATCTTAAATAACCTTTCCAATTACCTGTTAAAGTTTTTATATTTAATTCCTGAAAAGGAATATTATTATCTTCATTAATTTTTTCTACTAAATATTTTAGTTTTTGCTTAATTTTTAAGGTTCTTCTACAGTGGTTATGATAAATTAATAAAAAATAACTTCCATAACCTTTATTGAATAGTTTTTATAGTAAAATAAAAAATAAAAGTTTATAAATTATTATTTAATAATCTCCTATTGTCTATTGCCTCTTGCCTCTTGCCTACCAAACACTAATAATTTACACGACGAGAAGTGATAGAGCCATTTTTAATTGGTCTTTTTCAGATAAATTATTAATAAATTTAACCGCACTTTTACTAAATTTTAGTTTAATCATTTAACCAATCATTCATCTCAACAAAATTAGCCTCATTATAGTTATGGGGATGACCAAATTTTCCTTCAATTTCCTTCATTTCTTCATCATTCACAGGAGGTATCAAAGATTGTATTAAAGATAAACGTTCTTCGTGCAATACTTCCCTAATACTTTCTTTGATCATTTCTTTTAAAGTTGCTGTTTCCATTAGACCTCTCCATAAATTATTTTTCGTTGGCTCGTAGTAAGGGCTTCAGCCCTTAAAATGTCTATTATTGGAGATGTCTATTATTCTCTCATTTTTACTTTGTTTGATACTTTAATTATAACTAAGCAAATACTTATTTTAAAATTCAAAAATAATGTTAGCATTGGCAACAAAAAATTAAATTAGTTAACCTCAGTTCGGTTTAAGAATATTGGATAAGGGTAGGTGTCAGGTTTCAGGTTGCAGGTTGCAGGTGTTGAGAGAAAGTAATGAGTAACAAATAATGAGTGTTCGGGGTTTTTAATTCCTAATTCTTAATTTTTCCTTTGCCCTCCTCCCTCTCGAGGGGGGATATAAGGGGGGTTTGCCTCTTGCCTCTTGCCTTTTGCCTTTTGCCTTTTTTTCTCCATCATTCATAGATGAAAATTTATCCCGAACTCAGGTTAGTTAAGGTGTGAAAAAATTTTTTATAAACCAGCTATCGTTATTTTACCATACAGTGAAAATTCAAAATAAGAAGCCATGAGAAAATATATTCAAATTGTCCTATGGCTAGGGATAGCTAGTATCTTTCTGTCTTGCAATACTAGGACTGTTCACGAGCCTCCACCTTCTGTTGAATTATTGGCGACTGATGCTAATTTTTCTATTGGCAGAAGAATCGTTCGGATTCCTCTTGTTGCGATCGCCTCGATCAATTTTCCACGCTCCAAGGCGGCTGTTCTTTGCGAGAACAAGTCTGATGAATTTTGCAATCTTTCCTTAGATGAGATTCGTGAGAAACAGCCAATACCAATTTCCGTAAAAGCTCTTGATATTTCTGTCAATGATTATTCTTATCTTCAAGATGCACAAACTGATACCTACATTTCCATGCCAGAATTATGTCCAATGCTTTCCCAGCAATGGGCTAAGGAAATTTGCCTTAATAGAGGCTCTCCCGTTTTTGGAGAGTATTTACGCAGTTTCACCTTAATGAACTCTGATTATCTAAAATATGCTGATATTAGCTGGATTGGCAATACCAAAAAAAGTGCCGGAGAACTTGTGCGAGAACTTGAGTTAGAGATTGGACAACCCCAACGAGTTTGCCCAAATGAGGAAAATGGGCAACCTTCATCTCTGTGTGTTGCAACATTAAAACTAGACAATGACCTTCTTGCCGTCTGGATTGTCACCCGCTCACAAGGATTAAGAGGGCTTACTAAAGACAGTGAAGCAATCCAAACTTTAGTTGAACTATGGACGGATGATGCAACAGACGGAAATGAAGTCTCCTGATATGAATATATGTTAGTAATTAACATCTCACATCCTTTGATTGAAAATATTTATCAACTCAGTAAAGGCTTAATTATTCAAGCAGGAGGAGAGTCTTCTAATCAGGAAATGGTTAACCTCATGTGTCCAATATATCTATGATTTAGCTTTGATGGCACAACGGGCTTTTGACGCACAGGGTATGACAGACTTTGTGGTGCGATCGAACCAAGTGTTAACTAAACTAACCAAGCGCTAAAATTATAGGGTGGGGTAATACCCACCTTTTTTGATGTAAAAATACAGGAGTTACAATAAAAATGAGTGCCTATCCAGAAATTTTAAAAGAAGTGCAGAAAATGCCTATTACTGAACAATTTAAACTGTTTAATACCTTAAAAAATTCTCTTAGTAAATATATAGAAACTGAAGATAGTGAAGAAATTATTTTAGCTGAAGAAATTGCCGAAAGTGAACAAGCATGGCGAGAATATATTACAGTAAAAGATAAAGGTATAAATTCCCAAGATTTAAAGAAAAAATTATTAATCGCAGAAAATGTTTGATTATACTTTACTTAAAAATGCAGAAAAATTTTTATTAAAATTACCAAAAAATGAACAAATAAGAATTATTCAAGTTAGATAATTTGGTTAATAATTCTACTAATCTTGATATTAAAAAGTTAAAAGGACGTTTAGAATTTCGTTTAAGAGTGGGGAAATATCGTATTTTATTTATAGAAGATATTGATAATAATTTATATGTTATTACAACAATTGGTTCAAGAGGAGATGTTTATAAATGACCAAATTATAGAAAAGATGAATAAACCTGAATTATTAGATGCGATCGAACTATTAGTAGATATTGCTCAATATAGTCTAAGAAAAGGAGAACAAGGCACAATAGTTGAAGATTATGAAAATGAATTCTATGAAGTAGAATTTACCAACAGAAAAGGAGAAGCCACAGCTTTATGCACGATTAATCAAGATAAATTTACGGTGGTTTGGAGTGCAAAAACTCAGCAATGGTTAACTTTCGTTGTTTAAATAGATCGAACCAAGTGTTAACAAAACTAACCAAGCACTAAAATTATATGGTGGGCTAAGAAGAAGTCTATTAATGCTAAATAGTTTCCATAATAAATATTGAGATATAAACGGTTCGATCTAAGAAGTGAAACTTAAAATGATTGCTTTATTTTTAATGCCTGTATTGGTATTTACTTGGATTTTTTCCGTTCTAAAGAAAGAGCGTGATCTTAAAAAAGTTCTTCCTAAGGAAATAAGGGTATCAAAAATTATTTCAACTTATGAAAAAATAGGATTAGGGGAGGGTTGCGGTATTACTATTTACAAAATATCTCCACATACAATTGGGCAAATCAATAAGCAGGGGTTAGACTTTTTTAAAAATTTAAAAGTAGCTAGAGGGAGTGAATTATTGGAAAAGCAGTCCCCTTATTACTTTTATCAAGATTGGAGAAAAACTCCAATTCAAGAAAACAAGAATAATAAAAATTTTTGGTTTGGTTTATCGTGTGTCAATCAAAAAGATTTGAATAAGTCTTTGTTTGAAAAAATTATCCAAGAAGCTAATGAAGCAAACTCTTATTATACAGGTCACAAAGAAGGTCAGTTAGTTGTTATACCAAGTATGCGGATAGTAATTTTTGCTTATTCAGGATAGTTGGCGATTAAATAAACTTAAATTAACTTTAACCTAAATATAATAAAGACAAGTTAAATTTAAGTAATTGATAACAATTAATTATAATTCTGGGAGAATTGTATGCTCATTAAAATTCAACAATAATGTTAGCACTGCCAACACAAAATTAAATCGATATGAGGTATGAAAAAAATCCTTTATGAAATAGCCATCCTGACTTTGCCATTAGGTATAATTCTTTCGGTGTTCTTTACACTAAATTATTCAGGCTTTTGCTTTAAAGAATTCAGGTATCTCAGTGATAGGGAACTGATGGAATCCCTTTTTAATATTTGGAATAGCTCTTATTTAGATAATGTTAACTTTGAAATTTTGGAGCGAAAAAACAGATATGCTAACTTCGATGAATTTTTAGCCAAACACCCAAACTGCTGTGAAGTTGATCCTGGAGGCCCCTATGATATGGGAGCTCCCTTCTTTATAGATAGAATCACAGGCTATGATTCTGGTAAAGTAATCAGTTTCGAGTTTAAAGAGGAATATATATATCCAGACGGTAATATCCGCACTGAAAAAATTCATATCTTAGATAGATTACAAAATTGTGGCGAATCATATTGGTAATCTACGTTATAGCTTTATCTCGGATTTAGGTTAATTGAGAAGAAGATAATATTTTTGTTGCTCTTTTTGAGTAAGTTTTGACTGTTTCATAGGGCATTTCTAATTCTGTGGCAATATCTTTTAATGATTGTCTTAATTCTTTTCTAGCAATGATATTGGCGTAATTAAGACAAATATTTTTAGTACGATTACCTCCTTTACCATTCTTTTTTTTCAGAAAAATATCAACTAATTCATCTATTCTTTGAGATAGTTTATCTTCAAGACTATTATTATTATTTTGATAAATATCAACCCATTCTAATCTGGTATGTCCTAAACCAAATGTAGTTTTATGGCCTGTACCGCAGTAAGGTGCAAATCTGCATAAAGCGGAGTAAAGTTGAGTAAATTCGGGATAATCTTGATATTTATGACCTAAATATAACTCTAATGAACCTATAAAGCCTGTAACACTACCTTTTTTTCCTCCTGCTACTTTTTTTGATTCCAGATGATACCTACGGATGATGACAAATTTATCTATCCAATCTAAAAAGCTATCTTGGGAAAATACTTTTTGGGAAAATTGATTCCAACGTCGCAAATAACTATGGAATAAATTGGGGGGATGAGGCAAGGGGTAATGGTGATTGTTACGGCGAAAACTTGTGGGTGAGAGAAATGTAAAACAAAAATTAGTTTCTATTTTTTCTTTCCAGAGATTTTCGTAGGTGGTGGGGGGAGAAAAAAATTTGACTTTTTGGATTTGTAGAGGTGCATGGTATAAACCCAAATGAGAGGGGAATTGATTAAACCAAATTTTTAACCATTGGATTAATTCTTGAGAGAAGATGGATAGATACCAAGTGTAAAGAGAGTTTTGTTTGAGAAGAATTTTATCGTCTGATTCTATTAAATTACCTTGCAAACGGGAAATGCTGAATGCTTTTTCTTCTGGATAGTCGTGAAGTCTTTGTGATAAATCAGAGGATAGTTGCCTTACTTGATCTAAAAACCAAGCGTGTAAGCCTTTACTGTAGTCGAAACAGAGATAGTAATCTTTTCCCGCAACTAATTCAAATTCGAGAATAACTAAATCATTTTTATTTGTCCAAGTTAAATTTCCTAAAGAGGATAGTGGATTAATATTCACAAACAACTAAAAGGTTATAGGCTAGTTTATATTAAAGTTTGCAATGAAGTGCTAAGGCACTGGTAACAATATAGTATCTTATGAAAAATTTTCCTAATGTAGATAATTTAATAAATTGTAACAGATAAGTAAATAGGAAGTTATTTTTTATTACTATTTTATTATAAAATAGCTACAAGGGGACTCAGCATTAGTAACGCTGTAAGTTAATTATATGGAAGAGGCGATCGCATCCAGATATAAAATCATTAAAAACCTTGGCAGTGGTGGCTTTGGGGATACATTTCTCGCTCAAGATTTACAAATGCCTTCTGCTAGACAAGTAGTTATCAAAAAACTTAAGCCGGTTCATCATAATAATATTTCTCTTGAATTTATTGAGACACTATTTGAAAAAGAAGCAAAAGTATTAGAAGAATTAGGACAAAATTGCCCACAAATTCCCACTTTATACGCTTATTTTCGAGAAAATGAAGAATTTTATCTAGTTCAAGAATATATTGAAGGTAAAAGTTTAGCGGAATTGGGAGTAATTCACCCCAATCAATGCGAATCAATTTTATCATCTCTGCTTAATACTCTCAAATATGTTCATGGCAAGAATATTATTCACCGTGACATTAAACCCGAAAACATCATTCTTAGAGACAGCGATAAATTACCCGTCTTAATTGACTTTGGTGCAGTCAAAGAAAGTATGGGGGCTGTACAATTAAGCAGTGGTTCGACGGTAAGTTCAGTAATTATCGGCACAAGGGGCTTCATACCACCAGAACAAAGCACAGGTAGGACAGTATTTAGTAGTGACCTATACGCCCTGAGTTTAACCATTATTTATAGCTTAACAGGAAAATATCCTATAGAACTGCCCAATAATAACATTACGGGGGAATTAGATTGGCAAAGCTATATTCCTAATTTACCGTTAAATTTGAAGACAGTACTGGAAAAAGCCTCAAAAATTGATTTAGCTCAAAGGTATCCTACCGCCCAAGAAATGTATGAAGCCTTGCATCTCAGTCAAGGACAAACTATGGCAGTAACTCCAAATCCTATTGATTTACAAAAATCTAGTACTCCTAATCTAGCACCGACAGTCTTAATTCCCAACAGTATGGCTAGTGTGCCTCAACAGGTGTCGCAAGTTTCTCAACCCCTTGTTGCCCCTCAAAAAAATAATTTGCTAGTCATATTAATAACAGCTTTATTAGTGGCTTTAGGGGTATCAGGAGGGTTTTTTGTCGTTCAACAAATGAAGGAAACTCAGGCAAGATTAGAAGAAATTGAAAAAGAGAAAGAGGAAACAGAAGCAAGACTAGCTGAGGAACAGACAAAACGAGAAGAAGAAGAATTAAAACGGCAAGAGTCCGAGAAAATGAGATTAGAAGCAGAAAAGGAGAGAGCAAAAGCTGAGGAATTACGTCGTCAAGCGGAAATAAAGGCACAATCTCAACCTCAAATTCGTACAGTTGTAGTTAATCCGTCCAGTTTAACCGATGGTTCTTATGGAACAATTACGGGTAGTACAGGCTCAAAAAATATTCGATCAGGACCGGGTACAGGTTATCCTGTAGTAGGAGAAGGATACACTGGTGAATCCATTGAAATTTTAGATAGTGGTTATGACAATGGAGGCTATCTTTGGTATAAAGTTTATCATCCTTCATCAGGGGTAACAGGGTGGATGGCAGGACAATTAGTTAATTATTAGAGAAAATGGGGTATATATGAAAAAATTTTGGCAATTTTTAGGGTCTAACTTTCAAATAGTTAATTTTTTTCTCGCTTCAATTATTATAGGTGGGCTTTTTGGTTTCTGGTATCTCCCTCAATCCTCTCAAAAGGAAAATACTAATATTAACAATCCCCCCCCCTCTGTCACTAAAATTACCCCCACGAATTCCCCCGAAACGGCAACCGAGTCACCTCTTACTATTGCTAATTCTCCTCGCAACAATCCAGAAACACCCGTTGATAATACTTCTGTCACCCCTTCCTCAACTTCCAATAACTCCACTGCATCTATTACCCCTCCCGCAACCGTGAATAATACTACCATTGCCACTTTGCCCACCACTAAGCAAGAAAAGGTAAATAATCCCGTTAATAGTTCACAATCCCCCGAAATAGAGGATCAAGAATTAGCTAAGATTAATTATCTTCTTTCTTCTACTTATTTTGGTCATTTTCCCTTTCAAGAAGCCCCTCAAGCACGATTAGTGAACATGGGAAAATATTATAATCGCACAGAGTATTTAGACAGAGAAGCAGGGGAAGCATTTTTGCGGATGAAGGCGGCGGCGAAAACTCAGGGAGTTGAATTAATTTTAATTTCGGGATTTCGTTCAATTTCTTCACAAACCCAATTATTCCAAAAACAAATCCAAAAACGAGGTAGTAAAGAAGAAGCAGTAAAATTAAGTGCACCTCCGGGACATAGTGAACATCACACAGGTTATGCTTTAGATATAGGCGATGGAAAACAACCATCTCTTGATTTGAAAACTCAATTTCAATCCACACAGGCTTATCAGTGGTTAAGTAATAATGCCCATAAATATGGCTTTGAGCTATCCTTTCCCCCAAATAACTTACAAGGAGTAAGTTTTGAGCCTTGGCATTGGCGTTTTGTGGCTTCTGATCGAGCTAATAGAATTTTTGCTATGCCTAGACATTTACTTTATCAAAATAAATGATATTAAAGTATTGTTTATCAAAATTTTCTCGTTAAAGATCTAATGTTTCACCTTAACTCACCCTTCCAACCCACTGGAGATCAACCAAGTGCGATCGCATCTTTAGTCAAATCACTATCATCGGGTAATCGCTTTCAAACCCTCCTCGGTGCTACAGGCACTGGTAAAACTTATACCATAGCTTGTACTATCGCTCAACATCAAAAACCAACCCTAGTATTAGCACACAATAAAACCCTTGCCGCCCAATTGTGCAATGAATTAAGGCAGTTTTTCCCTCATAATGCCGTAGAATACTTCATCAGCTATTACGACTACTATCAACCAGAGGCGTATATTCCCGTTACCGATACCTATATCGAGAAAAGTTCATCTATCAACGATGAAATTGATATGTTGCGTCACTCCGCTACTAGGTCATTATTTGAAAGAAAAGATGTCATTGTCGTTGCTTCTATCAGTTGTATTTATGGTTTAGGGATGCCCGTTGAATACCTCAAAGCCTCTATCCCTTTAGAGATTAACCAAGAATATGATCCCCGTCAACTACTTAGAGACTTAGTAAATGTGCAGTATCACCGCAACGATACAGAGCTATCCCGTGCTACTTTTCGCCTTAAAGGAGATGTGTTAGAAATCGTACCAGCCTATGAAGATCGAGTTATACGGGTGGAATTTTTTGGAGATGAAATCGAAGCAATTTCTCTTTTAGACCCCGTCACAGGGGAATTATTGCAAGAATTAGAGCGAATTAACATCTACCCTGCCAAGCACTTTGTAACACCACAAGATCAATTAGAAAGAGCGATCGCACTTATCGAGATGGAATTAGAAGAAAGATTAACGGAATTGGAAAAACAGGGGAAATTAGTAGAAGCACAAAGGTTAAAACAGAAAACAAAATATGATTTAGAGATGTTAAAAGAAGTCGGATACTGCAACGGAGTAGAGAATTATTCAAGACATTTAACAGGTAGAAAAGCAGGACAACCACCCGATTGCTTAGTGGATTATTTCCCTGAAGATTGGCTTTTAGTAGTGGACGAATCACACGTTACTGTACCACAAATTAGGGGAATGTACAACGGAGATCAAGCAAGGAAAAAAGTATTAATTGATCATGGTTTTCGCCTACCCAGTGCCGCCGATAATCGCCCCTTAAAAGCCGATGAATTTTGGCAGAAAGTTCAACAGTGTATTTTCGTTTCAGCAACTCCTAGTAATTGGGAAATTGAACAATCAGAAAATAGAATTGTGGAGCAAATTATTCGCCCTACTGGTATTTTAGATCCTGAAATTTTTGTAAGACCCACCGAGGGACAAGTGGACGACTTATTAGGAGAAATTAAAGAGAGAATTAAGAGAAAAGAAAGGGTATTAATCACAACTTTAACAAAAAGAATGTCGGAAGATTTGACAGAATATTTACAAGAAAGAGGAGTAAATGTACAGTATTTACATTCTGAGATTCAATCTATTGAGAGAATAGAAATTTTACAGAGTTTAAGGGCTGGAGAATTTGATGTCTTAATTGGAGTGAATTTATTAAGGGAAGGGCTAGATTTACCTGAAGTCTCATTAGTGATCATTTTAGACGCAGATAAAGAAGGATTTTTGAGATCAGAAAAATCATTAATTCAAACCATAGGAAGGGCGGCAAGACACGTTAATGGACAAGCTATTTTATACGCTGATAATTTTACCGATAGCATGGAAAAAGCTATTAATGAAACTAAAAGAAGAAGGAAAATTCAACTGGAATATAATCAAAAAAATAATATTATTCCTCAATCTATTAGTAAAAAATCGAGTAACTCTATTTTAGAATTTTTAGATATATCACGAAAATTAAACTCTCAACAATTAGAGGAAATTTATAACCAAGTTGAAGAAATTAGCCTTGATAAAATTCCTGATTTAATTAAACAATTTGAGGAAAAAATGAAAGAATCAGCTAAGAATTTAGAATTTGAAAAAGCCGCTGAATATAGAGACAAAATTAAAAACTTAAGGGCAAAATTAGTCTCTTATAATTAGGGTTTGATGAAAAAATGGCGTGAGGGAAATAGACAATGGGCAAAGGGTAAAGGTGAATAGTGAATAGTGAATAGTGAATAGTTGATAATTAATAACTCCGAACACTCATTACTCATTACTCGTTACTTATTACTTTCTCCAACACCTGCAACCTGAAACCTGAAACCTGACACCTTGTCTCCCTCTCCCTCATCTCTTCATCTACCAAACACCCTGACACCTACCCAATATTCTTAAACCGAACTGAAGTTATTTATCTCAATTTGGTTAATTGTTTGCTATTCGTTGATTGATTTACCATTTTTTATAGGGTAAAAACTTACCACACATTGTAACTTGGACTCGATCGCCCTTGGGGTCTTCCACTTTGTCCACATCTAGGGTAAAGTCGATCGCACTCATGATACCATCTCCGAATTTTTCATGGATAACCTCTTTCATAGGCATTCCATACACCTGCATAATTTCGTAAAAACGATAAATCAGGGGGTCAGTGGGAATTACGGGGTCTAAAGAGCCTTTTAAGGGAGGAATAGTTAATTCTTCAGCGAACTCTGGGGATAAACCTAACGCCTCGACTAACTTTTTCGCTTCCGTTTCATCAGCACTAGCTTGACGGTAAATCACCGATGCGATCCAGACTTCATCCCGTCCTAAAATTTCCTCTAATTGAGCAAAAGTAACGCCCTTTGCCTTTTTTGCATCTAATAAAGTTTTGGTAATTTCTGCAATAGTCATAATGTGTTCACCTCAATAAAATAATTACAGTTGATTGTGTATAAATTTGGGGTTCGGAGTTGAGAGTAGGGAGAAAACCAATTAAAGACTTTTGCCTCTTGCCTCTTGCCCACCTTCACCGAGATCCCACTATGATAAATAAGATCTTTTTGAATTTAACCCCTTTCCCAGAGAAATTTTCGTTCTGATTCCTTGATCAAAACATCATTGATACTAGCAAAACGATTTTGCATTAAGCCATTTTCGGCAAATTCCCACATTTCATTGCCATAGGAACGATACCACTGATTAGATTCGTCGTGCCACTCATATTCAAAACGAACGGCAATACGATTATCTGTAAAAGCCCATAATTCCTTGCGTAAACGATAATCTAACTCCTTTGCCCATTTACGGTACAGAAAAGCCTTGATTTCTTCTCTACCAGACAAAAACTCAGAACGATTACGCCATTGAGAATCAATGGTATAGGCTAAAACAACCTTTTCAGGATCTCTTGTGTTCCAAGCATCCTCAGCCATTTGCACTTTTTGTTGTGCCGTTTCTAAGTTGAAAGGTGGGAAGGGTGGTTTTGATTCCATAGGTGCGATATTAATTCTTAATTGTTAACTCTGGCTTCTTCCACCGCCCTAGTTTCTCGGTATAAGTGTTCTTCCATGGCCACTTTCAAATCATGATAAGCAGGATGATCTTCTACTTCAAAACGATTACGAGGACGGGGGAAAGGTACATCGAGAATTTGAGCAATACCTGCGCGAGGACCTTTTGTCATCATGATGATTTTATCCGACAACAATAAAGCCTCATCGATACTGTGGGTAATCATAATTACCGTTTTCCGATGTTCTTCCCAAATACGCTCGATTTCTTCTTGTAAGAAACCACGAGTTAAAGCATCCAACGCTCCAAAAGGCTCATCCATTAGTAAAATATCTGGATTAATTGCCAATGCCCTTGCAATACCCACCCGTTGGCGCATCCCCCCCGATAACTCATGAGGATGTTTTTTTGATGCCCCTGTTAAGCCTACCATTTGCAAATGTTCTTTAACAATGCGTTTTTGTTGGTTTATGGGCATTTTCGGGTAAACCGTTTCCACTGCAAAACGGATATTTTCCTCTACCGTCATCCAGGGCATGAGGGCGTAACTTTGAAACACCATACCTCGATCGGGACCTGGTCCTATAATGGGTTCTTTATTCATCATTACAGAGCCACCACTAGCAGAACTTAACCCGGCAATAATGCTTAAGAGGGTTGACTTTCCACAGCCTGAAGGACCGATGATACTGACAAAGGTATTGTATTCTATATCGAGATTGATATTTTCGAGGGCGACAAATTCTTTTTTCTTTGTGCCGAATAAGCCTTGTTTTGTTGAGAATACTTTAGAAACATTACGAAGACACAGTTGGACGTTATCCCCTGCCTCCAAACAAGTTAAATATTCTGGTTGAGTTGATACCGTCATGATGATTCTTTTCCAAATGAAACCATTTTTTCTAAATAAGCGAAGATTTGATCTAGTAAAAGTCCCACTAAACCAATGATGATAATTGCCACGATGATGTTAGGTAGATAAAGATTATTCCATTCACTCCAGATGAAGTAACCCAAGCCAGTACCTAAAAGCATTTCCGCCGCTACAATTACCAACCAAGAAATTCCCATACTGATGCGTAAACCAGAAATAATATTGGGCAACGCCGCAGGGATAATAACTTTGAAAATAGTCCGCCATTTTGATGCACCGAGGGTTTTGGCTACGTCGAGATAGTCAGAGTTAACTTTACTTACTCCAAAAGCAGTATTAACAAGGGTGGGCCAAATACTACTAATTAAAATAATGAAAATGCCTGTTTTTTCTGAATCTCGAAATAAATATAAACCCAAAGGCAACCAAGCAAGGGGGGAAACGGGCTTTAGAAGTTGTACGTAAGGATTAAACGCTTTGGTGGCTATTTTCGACATTCCGAGCAAAATCCCTAAAGGTACGGCAACTACAGATGCCATAATATAACCGATCGCAACCCGTCTTAAGCTAATTAACAAATTCCAACCGATACCCATATCATTAGGTCCATTGTTGAAAAAAGGATTAGTTAGCCACCACCATAATTCTTTGAGGGTTAAGGAAGCGCTAGGCATACCTTTAGCGAAAATTTTGGCATTTGCCCCTAATTCCCACACCAGCAAGAATATCCCCAAAGAAAGAAGGAATATCCCCAAGGCTTGGACATTTTCGTTATCCAATAATTGTTTAAATTTATTTTGGGGCGATCGCCCTTGTACAATAGTCATAAGAATTTAGAATTGAGAATGAAAAATGTAGAAAATAGGTGTCAGGTTTCAGGTTTTAGGTGTCAGGCGAATAAAAATTACTCTCCACACCCCCTACTTAAAAAAACTCCGAACCCTAAAAACCATATTTATCAATCTGTGCCTGAATATATTGATCGGGTTGTTGAGGATCGAAGGTGTCAAATTCAAGGGTTTCCGTGCGATAAATTTCATCGGGGGGAGTTTGTCCTAATTCTTCCGCTAATTCCCTTGCTAAATCTGTGAGGAAGATTTCTTGTCCTAATTGGTCATATTTACCATCGGCGGTTAATTGTTTTGCTTTGCCATCTCCTGATATATCCCAACGCACTAATTGAGACATGATCCAGTTTGCGAAACTCTGCCAAGGGTAAGGATCGAAGTCAATGCGATCGGGTACGTCTAAGTTATTACCTAAACCGTCCTCAAATTTACCTGTTAAGACCGCTTGAACTACTTCCACTGGTTGATTCAAAAAGGCGCGATCGGATATAGCTTCCGCAATTTCGACTCTATTTTCTGGTTTACTAGCGTAGCCCGTTGCCTCGATAATAGATTTATTTAACGCTCTAAAGGTGTTAGGATTTTCGTTAATCCATGTGTCACTGGCCGCAAAAGCACAACAGGGATGTCCGGGCCACAATTCTTTGGTTAACTTATGAATAAATCCAGCGTCTTCATACACCGCCCGTTGATTAAAAGGATCAGGCATCAAGAAACCATCAATATCCCCTGCTACTAATTGAGCGATACTGTCTGGAGGTGGTACAGGGCGAATAGTAACGTCCACATCAGGATTAATACCCCCTGTGGCTAAATAATAACGTAAGAGTAAATTGTGCATGGAATAGGGGAAAGGTACTCCCAACACAAAGCCCTTAAAGTCCGCAGGACCATTGATTTTACCCTTATACTTATTAGAAACGGTGATGGCTTGTCCGTTGATGTTTTCAATACTTGCTAATCTCACCCCAAAAGTAGCTGAACCTAATCCCAGAGTCATGGCAATGGGCATGGGTGCTAACATATGATATGCGTCTAACTCCCCTGCGATCGCAGAATCCCTCACCGCCCCCCAACTCGGCATTTTTACAACCTGAGCGTTTAAGCCGTATTTTTGATAAAAACCTAAAGGCTCAGACATAATAATCGGAGTAGCACAGGTAATGGGGATAAAGCCCACTTTTAAATCTGTTTTTTCCAAATTAGAGGTATCGGGGGGAGGGGCATCAGGTTGAGACTCAGGAGTACCAGCATTATTGCCACAGGCATTAACAAGGGAAACTAAAGCCGCCCCAATGGCTACGTTTTGCAAAAATTTACGACGACTAAATTCACCACTGCGAATAGCATCGCCGAAAAATTCTCCAGCTTTTGCACCAAAGGCGGCGGAAAAAGCATTATCTAAACCCCCCGCTTGTTTGGCTAATTCTAAAACCAATTTTTCTCTTTTTGGGCTTCCTTTTCCTGCCATTTTTAGGAATAATTCTTTCCTTAATTCTGCAGTGCTTAAGGAGTTGGCAATATCGAAAGTGGCGGGTTTATAAACCCCCATTTTTGTCAAATCACTAATCATCTCAAGAGGATCTTGAGGCATAGTTTGCATAAATTCCCAGTGACTTTGACTAGGGTGAAATTTACCACATTGGACACAAAAATTTTTTGCCGTTTTCCATTCATCTCTGGGAGATAAAATTGTTTTTGTTAATGCCATAGTTACCCAATATTAGCAATTTGTATGGGGATATTAAACGGGTTTTTAAGGGCGTTAGTTGTAAATATGGCTACAAATTTTATATTTCTTTAAAAATTTGACATTACCGTTATGTAATCCTATGGACTCTTTGATCAAGCTACAATTAAGACAAAATAACGTTATTATTCTTTACTAAAATTTTATGCAATTAACTTGGTTAGATAGCAATTCATGGCTGATTGAAATGTCCAACACGAGGATTTTACTTGATCCTTGGTTAGTTGGTTCTTTAGTTTTCGGTAATCTTAAATGGTTATTAGAAGGAAAAAAGAAAACTTCTCGCCCTATTCCTGACAATATTGATTTTATTCTTCTTTCTCAGGGTTTAGAAGATCATGCTCATCCCCCTACTTTAAAAGTTTTGGATCATAATTTACCTGTTGTGGCTTCGGTAAATGCGGGAAAAGTCTGTCAAGATTTAGGCTATACCAATATCACTACTCTTAAGCATAATGAAAGCTACATTTTTAATGATAAAATTCAAATAGATGCGATCGCAGGTTCTCCCGTTGGGCCAGGTGTAATAGAAAACGGGTATATTCTCAGAGATTTAGTGACTGGGGAATCTATTTATTATGAACCTCATGGCTTTCACTCTCCCAATTTACAAAAACAAGAATCAATTACCACAATTATTACTCCTCTAACTAACATCAAAATCCCTTTCCTTGGTCCTGTTATTAAAGGTCAAGAAACTGCTGTAGAAGTCTGCCGTTGGCTGAATCCTCAATATATTCTTTCCACTGCCGCAGGAGGAGATATAGATTTTGACGGTTTATTGGTCAATCTTTTAAAGCCTGACGGGACTATTGAAAGACTGCGTAATTTGTTAAAAGAGGCTAACTTATTTGTAAATGTTATTGAGCCTCAACCCGGAGAAAAGATAGTTATTACCAAGTAGGCAAAGTCAAAGTTAAAAGGGCAAAAGGCAATTAGTGAATAGTGAATAGTGAATAGTTGATAGTTGATAGTTGATAATTACTCATTACTCCCCTAAACCTGACACCTGCAACCTGATACCTGCCACCTCTCCCCCCATCCCCTCATCTCCTAAACATCTTACTCAAACCATCAAAACCCCAAAATCAAGCTATTTTTATCCTTTCGTTGCCCATTCTTTTGCCCAATGGAGATTTTCTTGGACTATCTTTAAAGTAGGTGCTTCTGAATATAAACGTAATAATGGTTCAGTACCACTAAAACGAATTAATAGCCAACTGCTATCTTCAAGACGATATTTATAGCCGTCAATGGCAAGGCAATCGATTACTTTCTTTCCCGCTATTTCTGTGAGGGGATTGTCTGAAAGTCTCTGTTGTAATAGGTTTTTTTGTTCTAAGTTTTTTAAGGGTAGGTCGATGCGATCGTACTCTGAGGTAAAATTGACTTGTTGACGGAGGTTATTATATAAGTCACTGATGTCTTTTCCTGATTCTACCACTGCTTCAAGGACATATAAAGCAGATAACAAAGCATCCCTTTCGGGGATGTGGTTACTGTAACCCACTCCTCCTGATTCTTCTCCCCCCACTAAAACTTGATTTTGTAACATTCTTTCTGCAATGTATTTATAACCGATCGCAGTCTCGGAGATGGGAATATTCATAAACTGGGCTATTTTGGGTATTAAGTCTGATCCGCTCACCGTTTTGACAATTTCCCCCTTCATTCCTTTTCTTTGGGCTAAATGCTCAATTAAAACGGGAATCAAAATTTGCGTACTACAAAAGTTTCCCTGTCCATCAATTGCGGCGATGCGATCGCAATCTCCATCGAAGACTAAGCCCATTCGCAACCTATGAGGGTTATCTTTAGCATCTTCTTTGACTCTACGGAATAATTCAGAGATATAACGAGGTAAGGGTTCGGGTGCACCACCATCGAAAAGGGGATCTCTATTAGCGTTAATTTCTTCTATATCACAGCCTAATAAACGACGTAGCCCCCCAGAAGCCGCACCGTGCATCACGTCCACAAATATTTTTAACTTACCAGATGCGATCGCATCTCTGATAATATTAACATTGACTTGAGAACTTAATTGTTGACAGTAACTTTCCCAAGGATCAAATAATGTTATGTTACCTTCTTTACTGCTAGTAATAGTTTCATCCCTAGGGATTAAGGCTTCGATTTTCTGAGTTACATCTTCAGTGACAGAACCGCCAAAAGCTCCTTTTACCTTTAAGCCTAAGTATTTCGCAGGATTATGACTAGCGGTTAAAACTAAAGCACCTAAGGCGTTTTTCTCCTTCGCCGCCCAACTAAAAGCAGGAGTTGGAGCAAAACTGTCTGATAATAACACATCAAAACCAGCTTCCTGTAAGCTATCCGCCGCCAACTTCGCAAAATCTTCCGCTAAAAAACGGCGATCGAATCCTACAATCATTAAATTAGAATTGGGGTTATATTCCCGTAAAACATGAGCCGACAAAGGTGCTAATTTTGCCACTCGCTCAAAGGTGAAATCGGCGGCAATGACACCGCGCCAACCGTCTGTGCCAAATTTGATCGGATTTACTGTAAAAGCCATGATTTTAAGTAATGAGTAACGAGTAATGAGTAGGGAGTTTTTAAAAGTAGGGGAGTAGGGATAAAAACTAACACCTGAAACCTGACACCTGCCACCTGACACCTGAAACCTTTTAATTGTTTACCGTTAAGTCACTAAACGCAAGGCGAATTTGCTCTAAGCGACGACGATTCACCCCTAAATCAGACTCTCCTAAACGAGAAGCTGATCGCCATTGTACTACTTTTTCATCTTCAGGAAAATAAAATTCGGCATCATCCACAAAGCCCATAATTTTACTTCTTGATTCTGTACGGATATAATCATCTGTTTTTTCTACTATCACAGTATCAGGTACAACAGAAAGGATTTTGAGAAAGTTATTGTAAGCAGAAGTGCGATCGCTGTTATACTTTAACGGTTTGATGTAGTGAGTTTCATCCTCTGTTTGACTAACAACACAATTAGGAGAAGGAGGACATTGTTTTAATTTGCCATCTGTTACCCCTAAATCCGTAGGCACACTCCCCTCAAAATGGAAAATAGAAGCCATTGCAGATTTTTCCCATGAAAGAGGAAAAAGCAAGGATAATGCGATAATGACCGAACAAAAAAAGGAAATGAGTGCAGACATATTCTATAAAAACTAAATCAGGTTTGCTCATAAGTTTACTGGTGTAAGTGGTGAATGGGCAATAGTCATAAACATAAAGATGAATTAATTATCTATGGAGAAATAATTAATTTTCCTCACTCTTGCTTCTTACCCAACTTCCTTCCAAAAAAAAGTTTATTGCCTGAATCCCAATACCTATCATCGCTTCATCGCTTACAAGTTATTTTTACAGAAAATAAATGATAAAAAATTGCAACAACTCTTGAAAAGATTTTTCAACTGATCTAAAATATAAACATTGAAAAATAACCATAATAACTATTGAAAATTGTCTGAATCAAAAATAGTAAAAATAGACTAACTAGGAAACAAAAAAATAAAAATACTGTAGTTATTATCGAAGAAAAACTATACCAAATTTTAAGACGAAAAGTCGAAATTGCGAGGCAAAGAAATAAAATGAACTGTCATCAATGTCAAAGCACAACTTGTCATTCTCACAGCAAAAATAATTGGTTTACATCTTTATTTAAGAAAAAAAAGACTCAAACTATTGAGAGAGAAACTACGGGAAAAATTGCTTTAGTAGGAATGCCAAATGTGGGAAAAAGTGTCTTATTTAATGCCTTAACTGGTATTTATGTGGATATATCTAATTATCCCGGCACAACGGTAGAAATTTCCCACGGAAAATTTCAGATAGATAATGATTATTTTTCCATTATTGATACTCCGGGGATGTATTCTTTACTGCCTATCACCGAAGAAGAAAGAGTAGCTAGAGATTTGCTATTACAAGACTCTTTATCTCTTGCTATTCATGTAGTTGAAGCCAAAAATTTAGCCCGAATGTTAACCCTTACTTTTCAGTTAATTGAAGCTGGCTTTCCTACTTTATTAGCAGTGAATATGATCGATGAAGCGGAGAAATTAAAAATAAAAATCGATCCCCTTACTTTAGAAGATGAATTGGGAATTCCTGTAATTAAAATGTCCGCCGCTACCGGCTTTGGATTAGATCAGTTAAAACGGAGAATTTTGAGTTATGTCAGCTAATATTAATTACCCTAACATTATTGAAAAAGGTTTAGCAAAAATCGAAGATTTATTAGTACAAGAAGCTGAACTATTTTTACAAAAAAATTATCTAATTTCTCGTCGTAGTTTAGCTTTACTAATTATTCAAGAAGATAGAGAAATAATTATAGACTTACAGAAATATTTACCTAGTATTTCTCCCATTGAAGAAATTATCTATGATGTACAAACTCAATTAGGTAAATCTATCACAGAGGCGATCGCATTTACTAGACAACAGAAAGCCTTAGAAATTGAACAACAAGTATTGCAAGATAATAGCGATAGTCAGAGAGGAATAGGAGAAAAACTACATCAATGGATGATTAATCCCCTCACAGGATTTCCAATTTTAGCCCTAGTGCTTTACTATGGAATTTATCAATTCGTTGGTAACTTTGGTGCAGGCACATTAGTTGATTTAATTGAAGGGTTTTTCGAGGAGAATATTAACCCCTTTGTTAATCATATCGTTGCTCAAATTTTTCCATGGGTAGTAATTCAAGACTTATTCGCCAATGACTACGGTATCATCACCCTAGGTATTCGCTATGCTACAGCGATTATTTTACCCATTGTTGCAACTTATTTCCTTATGTTTTCCCTTTTAGAAGACACAGGATATTTACCTCGTTTATCTCTCATGTTAGATAGAGTTTTTAAAACTATGGGATTATCAGGAAGAGCGGTCATTCCTATTGTTTTAGGCTTGGGCTGTGATACTATGGCAACAGTGGTTACTCGCACCCTCGAAACTAAAAGAGAGAGAATTATTGCTACTTTCTTACTTGCCCTAGCCATACCCTGTGCGGCTCAATGGGGTGTTATCTTAGGGTTATTAGCAAAAAATCCCCTTGCTTTGTCAATATGGGCAGTAGTGGTTTTAGGTATATTTTTGTTAGCAGGATTTTTAACCTCTCGTTTCTTACCCGGTAAACCTGCTCAATTTTATATGGAAGTGCCTCCTTTGAGGATGCCCAAAATTGAAAATATTATCACCAAAACCGTGATTAGAATGAAATGGTATTTCTGGGAAATTATCCCCCTATTCATTTACGCATCTATTCTTATTTGGTTTGGTAAATTAACGGGTTTATTTGACTTAATCATTAGTTGGATTAATCCTATTACCCTTGCATTAGATTTACCTGAAGAAGTATCCCCTATTTTCCTATATGGATTTTTCCGAAGAGACTATGGTGCGGCAGGATTGTTTGATATTCAAAGCAATGCAGGATTAACGGGCAATCAATTGGTGGTTTGTGCCATTATTTTAACTCTGTTTTTACCCTGTATCGCCCAATTTCAAGTCATGTTGAAAGAAAGAGGATGGAAAACCACTTTAGCAATGGTATCTTTTATTTTCCCCTTTGCCTTTTTCGTTGGTTATTTAGTCAATCAAGGCTTAAATATTATTAACCTCACTATCTAATTTTTCCTAACCCCTTTAGGGGTTTTACTTTTTTTTATTTACAAGCAAAATACCTGTTGTACGGTTTTAAAATGCGAAAGTTTATTAAGTTGGATAACATTTAACTCCTACGAACTAAATATTAAGTTTTGTAACAAGTAATTGTTAATAATTCCTAGTTGTAAGTGCAAGTTAAAACCATTGTCTATAAAGATAAAACCCAATTTTGTTAAATTCGTTTTACAGATAGTTTCATGTCAGGAGTTTCTCAAGTTAATATTATAGAGTCGATCGCAACTTTAAAAACCTTATTAAACGAGCAAAAAACTTCTGATAACTTTCAGAAAATCCAAGTTTTATATCTACTCAAAAGTAAACAAGTAAAAACCATCACAGAAGTAGCCCAAATAGTGGGGAAACATCGGGTAACAATTCAATGGTGGTTAAGATGTTATCAACAAGAAGGAATACAAAAATTTTTAAGAGATAAAAAAGATAAAAATAGCGGAGGCAGAAAATCAATTATTTCCGATAGTGTCATCAAAATATTAACGAAAAAACTGAGAGAAACTCCCGATTTTAAAACTTATAAAGACATTCAACACTGGTTAAATCAAGAGTTTCAAATTCAAGTTAGTTATGATGTGGTTTATTATTTAGTCAGAAAAAAACTTAAATACTGTCTCAAAAAATGAAATTGCATCTTGATGTAATTATTACCCCTAAAACCTCAAGCCTACATCTTAGATAAAGAAGAAATTTTCCCTAACTTTGCAGAGTCTAAACCAGTTAATTCTTCCAAACTAATCCAACCCTCTTTTAAAAGTTGAGCAAAAGTAAACACTAACATTCCTTCAGTATATTTATCAATAGAAATCTCTTAACGGATAAAATTTAATAACTCTTTAGGAGATGCTAATAAGTCAATCGCAACAAAAAAGATTTTATTCTCAGGATTAAGTAAAAAGCGCCAAGCAATATCCATACCAACGTTACCACCAAACCAAGGGGTTTGAACTTTTCCAGTCACTTTAATTTGAGTATAACCATCTTCTGCCGGTTCGGAAATTCCCTGTTGAGGAATTAGTTTTAAATTTTGACATTCTTCTTTCATAAATTTTCCTAATTGATACCAAAAACCAAGTTTGATATTAGCAGACCACACTGCACTGGTTTGTTTATCGTTGCCCATGATGGTATGCACGGTATTCTTTTTCCTTACAATCTTAATATCAATGATGCGATCGCAGCTTTAGCTTTAATTTTATATGGGGGGTTATCTTTCAGAGATTTAAGGGAAAAACATTATTTGCATCATCGTTTCACTGGTACGAGTCTTGATCCAGACTTTCATGAGCATAACCCAAATTTTTGCTTTTGGTATTTTAGATTTATGGGAAAATATGTCAGTTTTTTAAATTTGTGTCGTCTATGTTTATTAATTTTAATAATTGTTAATCTTTTTCACATTCACTGGTTAAATTTACTTTTATTTTGGGCTTTACCTTTAATTTTTAGTTCGTTACAACTATTCTTTTTTGGGACTTTTTTACCCCATCGTCATCATCAGGATAATCAATATAGTTTAGGTGCAATTAAGAGTCTTCATTTACCGATATTATTGTCTTTAATTACCTGTTATCATTTCAGTTATCATCAAGAACATCATCGCTATCCTTCTCTTCCTTGGTGGCAATTACCCCATTTGAGAGTCCATAACATGGGGTAACGATAACTTAATCCCTTTAACTATCACAAATGCACCCCTGCTAATAACCTCTCTACCTAAAAATTAACTGTTAAATTCGAGGTAGGATTCTAAGACGAAATGAGAATTACCTTTTCTCATCTGTTGTTAATAACACTTACCTCTTGTAACGGAAGCCCAAATTTTAATAATAATTTATCCTAATAAATTTACTTCTTTCTTTGAAATCTATTACTTATAACGATGATTTAATTAAGAATGATTTTTTTTGATGCTAGAAGAAAGATATAAACTACTTTTGATCATACTTTTCAATAACGGTTTACCTAACTTTACAGTAGCAGGAATGAATACTGTACCCATAACAATAGCACCTAATCCCAAGAGAGCGGTGCGATCGCCTTTTTGGTGATCTTCCATCATTTCTTTCAGATGTAATGTTAAAACCGACTTATCCCAATGTACTAAAGCCATAACAATACCTTTACAACTAATAAACTTCCTCTCAGGAATTATTGCATAATATTTGCATTAAAATTATATCTTAATAAAAATTAACAATTAATAATTTTGCCTCTATCACTTCTCGTCGTGTAAATTATTAGTTAGGGTAGGCTGAAAGGCAAGAGGCAAGAGGGGATTATTAAATAATAAAATAATAATTTATAAACTTTTAGTTTTTATTTTACTATAAACACTATTCAATAAGGGTTATGGGAGTTATTTTTTATTAATTTATCATAACCACACTCTGAAGAACCATAATCTTTAAAAATCTATTATTGAAATAATCGTTTTTCACTCGAAAGGAAAAAATGTGAGAAATATAGCTATATTTTTGTCAAGAAAGTGATAGCTATCGAAGGAGAATCAGGAAAAATTACATCAACAAACATTTTTCTAGTCATGGAATGTGTAAAGTGATTTTTTAAAATTAATAAAAGTGACATTTTTTTACTGATAAAAATAGTTAACAAAAGGTTAAAATAAATAATTGATCAAAAAAGTAAAGATTGCTATTATGAATATGAGGAAGTTAATAATTTTCACTATTCAATTAAGAATAATTAATTGTTTTATTGTCAAATAGAGGTTTAATATGTCGAATTATTTTCCTTTGTCAGATTTAAAAGTAGGCTCACAAGCTATAGTTGCAAAATTAGAAACCCAAGATGAAGGAATTATTCGTCATTTGATGGCAATGGGGGTGATTCAAGGAGTCAATATTTCCCTTGAAAGTAAATTCCCTTCCTATGTGCTTTCGGTGGGTAAAAGTAGAACTGCTTTAGATAAAGAAACAGCTTCTATTATCTATGTCTCTCAAGACTAATATAAGGGAAAACAATAACCTTCTTTAATTGATACTTTCATCAGTATTTACTAAGTTAATTTGCAAGGAGAAAATAATGCTAGATAAAATAAAAAATATGTACCAAAATGACCCTCTTAAAACTATTGCTATTGGTGTAGGTGCGGTGATTATCGCTCCAACAGTGGCTTCTTTACTCAAGCCAGTGGCTAAAGCTACTATTAAAACAGGAGTTATTTTATATCAAAAAACAAAAGAAACGATAGCTGAAACTGGAGAACAATTGGGAGACTTAGTGGCAGAAGCACAAGCCGAAGTTTTAGCTGAAAAAGCAGAAAATAGAGACAACATTACAGTTTTAAATCCCTCTTCTAATGATTAAAAAATGTAAAAATAATTGGCTATCTTACTTATTCAGAAAAAGAGATACTTATCTTCATATATATATTTATGATGAGGAGAAATAGATTATGACTAATGCAACAGTAACGGCAGAAAATTCTGCTATTACTACCACAGAAAATAAAGAACAAATTGCAACTTTTTTAAAGGAACATGAAGAAGTTGAAATGATTATTCCTGTTATGTTTGGACTATTTGTAACCAGTCAATTTCAATTAAGGGGTGCAAAGGCTTTATTAGTTAATTTAGGAGTAGCAACGGTTTTTCGTCAACTATTTAAGGAATTAAAAAAAAGTCCTTCTCAAGATACACAATCATCGACGACACAAAATCAAACCAATGTTTCTGAGGATGAGGAGGAAATGTCGATTCTTCACTCTGTTAAAGGCAGAATTAGATTGCGTATTCCTCAAATAAAAAAAGATGCACTATTTGCTAAACGCCTAGAAAGATTACTCAATGATGATGATAACGTTTTAAATGTGCGTATGAATCGCACCGTTTCCTCTGTGGTAATCAAATACGATGCAGGAAATTTATCGGATATGGATTTAGGGTTTAAGTTGATGAGTATTATTGATGCGGCGAAGGGAGAATAAGAAGTATTAGTTGTTAGTTATATTTCTGGTGGCATAGGGGGGATAATTTTTTCTAATTCAATAACAAGATTAGGAATGTCAACAGTGATTACTTGCCAAATTCTTTTTTGATCAACTTTTTCATATTGATAGGCAATAATATTCCTTTGCCCAATAATATCACTCCAAGGAATTTGCTTGTTTTCTTGCTGAAAATCATCGGATATTCGTCTTGCCGCTTCTCCTAATATTTCTAATTGTCTCTCGATCGCACTTTGTAATAAGATATTATTGCGGTATTCTTGCCATGAGGTATTTTCGGTAAAAAGAATAATTCTTTGACTCGATTGCCACATATCCCAAAGAAAAGCATAATTTCTATTAATTTGACTCATAAATAATTTGAGGATTATTGATAATTTCGTAACGAATAAAAGGATTAGATAATGCAGATTTTTCTACTAAGTCAACTTCCTGTTTGAATAAGTTTTTTAACTCATTTTTTAGTCTAACAATATCAAATAGACTCCACATAGCACTATCATCAAACGTGACTAAAACATCAATATCACTATTCTCATTAAATTTATTAGTCAAAATTGAGCCAAATAAAGCTAATTCTTTAACTAACCATTTTTGACAAATTTTTTCTAACTTATCTTGAGGTATTTTATCAATGTTAATTAAACTCATTATTTTTCATTTTAACTGGCAATATATTCTTTAATTTGGGCTAATACTTCCTTTTCTTTTGTTTGAGTGTGGAATAAATCCCAACGTAGTTGAAGGTTAAGCCAAAAGTCTGCTGATGTGCCGAAAAATTTGGCTAGGCGTAGAGCTGTACTAGGGCTAATGCCTCGACGACAATTTACTATTTCATTTACTCTCTGGTAAGGCACTCGGATTTTATCCGCTAATTCTCTTTGTGATATACCCATAGGCTCTAAAAACTCTTTCAGTAGCATTTCTCCGGGATGGGTTGGTTGTCTATGAGTAGGAATGTTGATCATGCTTATTCTATTCTCTATCAATATTAAGATTATGGTTTTATCTCGCAAAGGAGCAAAGACGCAAAGGGGTTAATCATCAATTATCGGTGTTGTCTAAGCAAGAGAAAGAAGTATGTAATTAATTCTTAGTGATAATCGATTATTTCAACTTCCCAAATATGGTTATTTTGCCAAGAGAAACAGATACGGTATTGTTGATTAATTCTAATATTATATTGTCCATCTCGATCGCCCTTTAGGGGTTCAAATTGATTACCTGGCGGTATTTTTAATTCAGCTAAAGAAATTATAGAATCTAATTGATCTAATTTTCTTCTTGCTATTTGCCAAAGATTTTGAGGACAAGTTTTTCGGGCTAATTTACTATTTTCCCCATAAAAAATATCCTCTGTGCCTTTATTTTTAAATGATTTAATCATAATAACATATTATCACGGTTTCCATGACATTAACTCAAGCAACAATCAATCATTCTCACAATAATCATCTCGGTGAATATTCCCTTGTCCATAGTATTGAGGGGAGAATCCGCCTTCGCACTCCTGTCTTAACAAAGGCTTTACAAGAACAATGGGAAAAACGTTTGATGGCAATGGAGGAGGTTAAGGATTATCGTTTCAATGTGTCCGCTTCTTCAATGGTGATTAATTATCAGAGAGAAATTTCTCAAGATGTTTTTTTAAATAGTCTCTTTTTAGGGTATAATTCAGATCATAATGGGATGTTCTCGTCAAAAATTGCATCTGACTCTACAAGTATTAACAATCGCACCTCTGACACTGACTCTCAAAATGAAGAATGCGATCGCCCCTCATGGTCTAATTTAACTTTACCATTAGTATCCACTGGTTTAGCTATTGTTGCCAATGGTTTCTCCTCCAGTTTAATCACGTTTTTGGCGAGAAGTGCCTTAATTACTGCTGGTTTACCCGTTGCGACAAGGGCGATGGAAAGTGTTTTTATCCATCATAAACTCAATATCGACTGTCTCGATTTAATGGCTTTGGTGTTGAGTGGTTTACAAGGTAAGTTGTTGACTCCCTCTCTGGTGATTACCCTTCATGAGTTAGGGGATTTGATTCGGGAATATACGGCGCGATCGACGGAACAAAAAACTGCTAATCTATTGGATACCATCGGGCGTTTTGCGTGGGTAGAAAGAGAAGGGGAAATAGTGCAAATTAAAAGTGATGAGGTGATAGCAGGAGAAATCGTCATCGTCTATCCGGGGGAACGCATCCCCGTTGATGGTATAGTAACATTTGGAGAGGCTACCGTTGATCAACAGCAACTCACCGGTGAATCTATGCCCATTGTTGCTCAAATTGATACCTATGTCTATGCTTCCACTTTGGTTCGATCAGGTAAAATAAAAGTAAAATCCGAAAGGATAGGCACTCAAACAAGAGCGGCGGCTAGTATAGAATTATTAGAAAAAGCCCCAGTCCATGATACCAGAATGGCAAACTATGCGGCAAAAGTTGCAGATAAGTTGATCATTCCTTCCATGATTTTAGCAGGAATTGTCTTCGCTACCACAAAAGATCCGACTCGCACCGCCTCTATTTTAACTCTCGATTTCGTTACTGGTATCCGTGTCTCTATGCCGACGGCTTTCTTAGGTGCATTAGATCACACTACCCGTCACGGTATTTTAGTTAGAAGTGGACGCACCATGGAATTGTTAGGGGAAATTGATACCATTGTTTTTGATAAAACAGGCACTCTCACGGAAGGTAATATTAAGGTGGTTGGGGTGGAAACTGTCAATGATAATATCACCCCTCAAAGATTATTGCAGTTAGCGGTATCTGCTGAACAAAGAATTACTCATCCTGTGGCCGAAGCTATCGTTAATTATGGGAAACAAGAGAAAATAGAAGTTTTACCCCGTAATAGTTGGGATTATAGCGTAGGTTCGGGCATGACGACAGAAATTGACGGTTTAACGGTGATGGTGGGTAGCGAAAAGTTTTTACGCTCTCAGGGAGTAAATTTTGCTTTTATTCCTGAAAATGAGGACAAATCAGATGTTTTAGAGGGTTTATCTTTTGTTTATGTTGCCTGTGATGGTGATTTAATGGGTTATCTGGAATATACTGATCCTTTGCGCCCTGAAAGTGCTAGTTTATTGTATGATTTACAAAATCTTTACGGCTTAGAAGTACATCTTCTCACTGGTGACAATCAAACAAGGGCGCATCAGGTGGCAAAAGTGCTTAATATACCCCCTCAGCAAGTCCATGCTGATGCTTTCCCTGAAGATAAGGCAAAAATTGTCAGAAATTTGAGTAGAGGCGGTAAAACGGTGGCTTTTGTTGGAGATGGTTTAAACGATTCTGTCGCTTTAGCCTATGCGGATGTGTCTATTTCTTTCGCTGATGGTTCGGATATAGCACGGGAAACGGCGGATGTTGTCTTAATGAATAATGATCTAAGTAGTATTTTAGAAGCAATTTTGATCGCAAAACAAACTCAAAATCTTATTGAACAGAATACCATGTTAGTGGTCGCTCCTAATCTCATCGGCTTGGGTTTTGCTTCTACTATCGGTTTAAATCCCCTACTCGCTACTATAATCCATAATGGAACGGCGATCGCAGCAGGGTTGAATAGTTTACGCCCCCTAGTGCAACATCAATTGGAAACTAAGGAAAATTGATTATTAGATACAAACCTGGTTGATTTTTATTTACAGCAAAAGGGAGACTTGAAACACTTATTGTTGCTTGGCTACAACAAGCAGGATAACCTGCTTCCTTACACTCAGTCGATCAAGTTTCGGTGCATCTGCAACCTTTGTCTGCTCTCCTTGAACTAAAGTCGCCCCATGTCTGCCTAAGCACGTTGGTACCGCACAATCAAACAAATCTATTCCAGATGCGATCGCATCTCTGATAATATTAATATTGACTTGAAAACTTAATTGTTGACAGTAGCTTTTCTCCAGAGCAAAAAACGGCGATCAAATTCTACAATCATTAAATTAGAATTAGGGCTATATTCCCATAAAAAATGAGCCGACAAAGGTGCTAATTTTACCACTCGCTCAAAAGTAAAACTGGCAACAATAACTCCGCCTCCTTAAAAATCCCAATCATCATCTTCATCATCAAAATTATCGTAATTTTCGGCAGTATTATTCGTTTGGGCAGGGGCAATAACCCGATAAGGGGCATCATAAACTCCTTTATAGGTTCTTTTTGGTTGGGGGGGGGATTCTTTTGCTTGTGATGGATTTTTTTTGGTTTTTTTGGGATTGATTTCGGTTTTTTCTCTTGATTGATAAGAATATGGAGAAGCCTGACGAGGTTTAAGTAAATTTTCAGGGGGATAATCTTCTTCTGACAGCTTACTTATCTCTGACATTGAAGTTTTGTTTTCTGTTTCAATTTCAGTAGAGGGGCTGTCAATGGGTTTTGGTTCTTCAATTTTGATTTTTTCTTCTTCTTCTATTTTATTAGTCGTTTCTTTTATATGCTCCTGTGTTTTGCTCTCACTCTCTATTTTTGTTTTCGGATAAGCTACCTCGTTTTCTGGAAGTTTATTGATAGGTAAAGGCGTATTGATAATAGGAGTGTCTGGTAAGTCTTCAAAAACATCATCTTCTTCCCATTGGTATTGAGGTTTTTCTTTTTCTATGGGAGGATTCTGGTTGAGAGAAATATTTGGTTTTGCTTTTATTGGTTGGGGAGATGGTTGAGGCGCAGGAGAGTAAGGGGGATTGAAAGATTGGTTTTTTTTATTTTTTGGAATTGGGTTATTACTTAACAGATTAATCATTAAACTGGAAATAATCCCGGTAAATAGTGCCATAAGTATCCAAACAAAAAGGGGTAAGGCAGGGGAATTAAAGCCGAAAAAGGTAAGAACGATCACACCTCTGTTTTGCAATCCAAATATGATACAAAATGCGATCGAGCCTATTAAAACAAAACTTTTAAATCCCATTAGATCTTTGAATACTTGTGATAATCATTTAAAAATAATATCATTTTTGCTTATTTTTTTCTGCTTAAGAGATTCTGAAATCCGTTTGAGGTTTTCTTGATTATTAATTGGTTGACGAGGATAAGGTAATTCATTATTGGGCCAGTTATCCATATCGTTACAAACACAACTGCTATTTTGTATCCCCACATCAATCATTGGCACTGGCATACTACAACGAGCACATTCAGTAATATCCCACTGAGAAGATAGTAATTGCTGAATAGTTTGAGATGTACCCTCTAAATAACAATCTCCTGTATTTTCGTCAGTGACTAATTGCCAACATTCTTCAAACTCATTAGCATAACCGTGACCATTTAAAATTTTAGAAGGTAAAATGGCTGTATTTTGGCTAGGAATAATAATTTTTTTTCCCAATTGAAACCAATAGGCGAGATATTTTTTTACCTTTGCTGACTCTGCCATAGAAATAATCATAGATTGCGATTTTACTTTCACTTCTATTCTATGGTAACGATTGATTGACATTCTTTGATAATTTTTAAGCTAATCTCCAGATTTGGGAATTGGGGAATTTAGAATAGTCTGCTTCGCTTGTTTTCCAAGCGGTAGGGAGTTTTAGAAAGTTGCGGTGAACTTACCAAATTATCTACAATCTCGAACTTATAACTTTCAAACTTTATGCCTCGGTTTTGCTAAATTTAAATCTTGATGAGCAATGGTATGAGATGATAGATAAGTATATAGTTTAATAAGATCAAGATAAAAAGGAAATTTGTCAATGGCTCGAATTGAATTTGCACAAGGTGTTGTAGAAGAATCTATTCCTGATGTTAGATTAACTCGTTCCCGTGATGGCAGTAATGGCACTGCAACTTTTCGCTTTGAAAGCACTAAAATTCTCGATAGTGGTAATACTCAAGAAGTAACGGGAATGTACTTAATTGATGAAGAAGGAGAGTTAGTAACTCGTGAGGTAAAATGTAAATTTGTGAATGGAGAACCAACTGCGATCGAAGCTATCTACGTTATAAAAAACCCTGAAGAGTGGGATCGTTTTATGCGTTTTATGGAACGTTACGCAAAAGAAAATGGTCTTGGTTTCACTAAATCATAATTCCATTGGGAAATAAGGCTTAAGAGTTCGGTTGATTGTGGTAATCATGCCGACTCCCTTGACACCATCTACCTAGAAAACTATTTTGGTATCAATAATAAAGATTTCGCAGGGGAAGAATTAGAGTTATCTGAAAAATTGGTGATTAAAAAAATAGGTATAGTCAGAGTTGTTAAAGCAATTAATGTACCTAGAATTTCCACAGATACTTGCTTAAAACCTTTTTTCTTCCTCGACGGTTCGCCAGCTTCCATATATAGATTGATAAATTTAACGTTAATTAAATATTGTTGTTTTTAATTGTTAGTAATAACTATGATAGCAGTGATTTTCAAGATAACTGTAATTAAGACGACGATCTTAACTTTTACTTTAATTTTGGCTACATTTAGGGCAAGAGGCAAAGATAAATAGTGAATAGTGAATAATTAATAACTCCGAACACTCATTACTCGTTACTTATTAGTTTCTCCAACACCTGCAACCCGAAACCTGAAACCTGACACCTTGTCTCCCTTTCTCCTCATCCCCTCATCCCCTCATCACCGTAAGGGTTGAATATATTCAACCCCTACCACCTGCAACCTGCAACCTGACACCTACTCTTATCCGATACTCTTAAACCGAACTGAGGTTAATTACTCAATAGTTCGCCAATCCCCCGAAGGAATAAACGCCGCCCAAAAAACAGGATGATAATATTTTTCGCTCTTTAACATTTCTAATTGTACGTTACGTAATGCTTCGGATCTTCCTTCCCCCTGAGTAAGTTTTTGATAGTATTTGATCATTAAATCTTTTGTGCCTTCATCATAAACATCCCATAAACTCATTAATTGACTCTCTGCCCCTGCCAAGACAAAAGCCCTTCTTAATCCATAAACCCCATCTCCATTTTTTACTTCTCCTACTCCCGTTTGACAGGCAGATAAAACCACTAATTTTGTTCCCCATAAATATAAGCTAGAAGCATCTAAAGCCGTCAATGCACCACTCATTTGATTTCCTTGAGGATTAAATCCCGTTAAAGCTAAACCCGATCGCAACAATGGATTTTCGCTTGTAATAATATTTGCTTCAAGATTGTTTTGGGTATCAGATAAAGTGGGAGGGGGAGAATTTTTGACATCAGGCAAAAAGAAGCCATGAGTAGCTAAGTGTAAAATTTTGGGTGCTTTTATTCTTGTAATATTAGTAGTATGGGCATCTTTTTCTGTATAGACTAATGGCTGAGAGAGTAGAGGGATTATTGCTTCGGCTTCCGCTTTTGTACCAGACAAAGCAGTACAGCACCATTGTAAAGCGTCTAAGTCTCCTCCTCGCAAATTTGCTCCCCGATTCATTGCCATAAAATTTGTATCGTCATTAATTTTCAAGTCATAGATAGGATTGGCAACAATAATAGCTTGGGATTGGGATTGAAATTTAGTTTTGAGTCTGAGCAAGTCTCGCCCACTGGTAAGATAACTAATGGAATAGTCTTCTACTAAATATTTACCTTGATTATCTTGCAAAGCGGCAAAGGGAATTAAGTTGAGTTGACTATCAGGAGAAACTAAGAGAGTTTTTTTGTTATTTAGTAAGGGTAAAAGTGGCTCAAAAATTAGCTTATAGAGTTGCTGTGCATATTTTTTTAAGTTATCTAAATCACTAATATCACCGTAGGCTAAATTACCACGAAAATGCTCTACTAATTGATCAATAATTTCTGTTTCACCTAAATCGATACCCTGAGATTTACCATTATGATCTAAAACATAGACTCCATAACGTGGTTTTCCCCAAGTTTCTGTTTTTGGTTCAAAAGGATAGTAAACGATATACTCCACTAAAACCGTATTTTCAGGTATTTGTTGAGCAATAGTCGAAAGGGTTATTTCTTCATTCAGAGTCCGAAATTCTGCACTATTATTGGATAAATCTGTTTCTAGTTGACGGATATTTTGCTCTAAACTGGCAATTAATTCACCATAAAGAGTCGGAGACATTTTCCCCACTCCTTGTAAGGTTAAAGAGGCGAGTTGACTTCTTTTTTCGGCGAGGGTATTAAAGATTTTTTCCGTTTCGGGGTTACTGTTTTGCCGTAGGGTAGAAACGATATTACTCATTGCATCTAATACTCTTCCTTTTCTACGTAGAATTGTGGTTAATGCTAAATCTGTGGCTTTTTGATTCTCTGGTGCATAGTTTAGATGTAGAGAAACAGTCCAATTTGTTGTGCCGTAAAGGGTGTTAATATAGGCTTGTTTTCTTAATTCATCACCACTACTGTTAAGAAATTCTGCAAGGTTAAATTCTTCTACGTTTGCACCTTGGGTAAGATAGTCTAAGGTAGAGTCTAATTTATCGGTTGCCCAGTAAACCATTGCCAAGTTGTTGAGATAGGTGGCATTGTCAGGATGATTTTCGCCGAAAACTTTTTGTTGAATCGTTATGGCTTGTTTGTAGAGAGGTTCAGCAGATTGATAGTTACCCTGATTATAGTAAAGCAAGGCTAAGTTATTGAACGATTGAGCAACATCTGGATGGTTTTCGCCTAATATTTCTTTTCTAATAGTTAAAGATTGCTGATAAAAAGGGGCGGCGGTTTCGTACTTTCCTTGAATACGGTACAATTCTCCTAAGTTATTAAATGAAGTGGCTGTAAAAGGATGTTTTTCACCTAATACTTCTTGATGGATTTTGAGGGCTTGTTGATATAATTCTTCGGCGGTTTGATAATCTCCTAAACTATAGTAAAGTAGTGCCAAATTATTGAGAGATTGGGCGGTATCAGGGTGTTTCTCTCCTAAGACTTTTAAACGAATGCTAAGGCTTTCTTGATAGAGGGGTTGGGCAGATTCGTAATTACCTTGAATACGATACAATTCCCCCAAATTGTTAAGACTTGTGGCAGTGTTGGGGTGGTTTTTTCCTAATACTTCTTTTTGAATTGCGATCGCATCTTGATATAATGATTCTGCTTCTTGATGATTGCCTTGGCTATGATAAAGCAATGCTAAATTGTTGAGAGATAAGGCTACATCAGGATGTTTTGCCCCTAAGATTTGTTGACGAATAGCTAATGTTTCTTTAAATAAGGGTTCGGCGGCGATATAATTGCCTTGATAATAGTACAGTAATCCTAAATTATTTAAACTGGTAGCGGTGTCAGGATGGTTATTCCCTAATACTTCTCGATAAATTGCGATCGCTTCTTTATAGAGGGCTTCAGCCCTTGGATAATCTCCCTTATTCTCCGCTAATAAAGCCATATTATTAAGGGTTTGGGCAACGTCAGGACTTTTTTGACCTGAAACTTGTTTCCTTACGGTTAATGCCCTTTCATAGAAATTTTGGGCTTTTTGATAATCCCCTTGATACTGATAAAGTAACCCCAGATTATTCATGGCCGTTGCGGTGTCAGGATGATTTTCCCCCAAAACCAAAAAATAAACCTGCAAAGCCTCCTCATACAAAGGTTGTGCCCCTTCATAATTACCCTGATTTTGATAAAGTAAGGCTAAATTATTAAGAGTAGTGGCAGTAGCAATATCCTTATCTCCTAAAACTTCCCTTTGAATTGCTAAGACTTCTTGATAAATTTTTTCCGCTTCCTGATATTTACCTTGATAGTAATATAAACCTGCTAAAGTATTTAAGGAAGAAGCGGTGCCGGGGTGCTTATTTCCGACTACTTCTCGATAAATACTCAAAGCCTGTTGATAGTAGTCTTCTGCTTTTTTATAGTCTCCTATTTCTCGATAGAGAGTGCCTAAGTTATTGATAGCTTCTGCAGTGTCGGGGTGCTTTTCTCCAACTAATTCTTTGGCTAAAACAATGATTTTTTCGGCGATGGGGATTGCTTCTTTGTATTTTCCTTGTTGATATAAACTGAATAACTGCTCATATAATTTTTCTGCTTCTGTATATTTTTCATTCTCAGAATTTTGCACAATTATATTTTGAGAAACAGTTATTGCTTTTAGGGGAAAAATATTAATATAAAAATCAATTACTCCCAGAGACAATAAAAATAAGAGTGTTTTTAGTAAATGAGTCATTTTTTTCTATATAGCAATCCTAAATCATTTGTAAAAAATAAAAGCGTGATAATAAACCTTTCCTAAAAGCCGACGATGAGACTAAATACATTGATTTATAAGCACTTTTATCCTGACTCGATGATTTCTACTACCATAATAATCTTCACAACTCAAATAGGATCGCTATATTAAATTATTTATACTGGTAGAGGTTATAATCTGGTATTACATAAAAACTGTTGCCTATTGCCTATTGCCTATTGCCTACCTTCTCCTAACTCAACTTATGCCCTTCCAGAGTATATATTATTGACGATTTATTCTTTATGATCACCAATTTTTTTTCTGCCCTACAATTAGAATTTATGCAAAACGCCATTATGGCTGGTTTTTTGGTAAGTATTGCCTGTGGTATTATCGGTACTTTTGTAGTAGTTAATCGCATTGTATTTATTAGCGGTGGTATAGCCCACTCTGCTTATGGCGGTATCGGTTTGGGTTACTTTTTTGGCTTTAATCCTATTATAGGTGCGATCGCATTTTCTCTATTATCTGGTTTCGGGATGGCCATAGTGGAGAGAAATACTGGAGAAAGAAAAGATACTATTATTGGCACAATGTGGGCGATGGGTATGAGTATTGGCATTATTTTTATTGATTTAACGAAAGGATATAAAGCCAATTTGATGAGTTATTTATTTGGCAGTATTTTGGCTGTGCCGAAACAGGATTTATGGATTATGTTGATACTAGATTTAGTAATTATTACGATGGTATGTCTTTTTTATAAAGAATTATTAGCTATTTCTTTTGACCCTATGTTTGCCACTACTCGTAATCTCCCTGTTAATTCATTATACTTGATGTTAGTAGGTGCGATCGCACTCACTATTGTTATGGTAATGCAAGTTGTTGGCTTAATCATGATTATTGCCCTATTGACTATTCCGGCGGCTGTTGCCAATCAATATGTTCAAGAAATGAAACAAATGATGATTTTAAGTAGTATTTTAGGAGTTATTTTTATTTTATTGGGCTTATCTCTTTCTTTTGTTTTTAATTTAACTTCTGGAGCTACGATTATTATGGTTGCTGGATGTGTCTATTTTCTCAGCTTAATTATTAAGCAATGGCAACTAAAATCTAACTAAGTTAGTTTGCATCTAAGTTTACTGGTAGAGATAGGCAAGAGGTAAGCGTTTAAGTCATTTTTTAACACTAATAAAAATCAAAATTAATGGCTCTTCTACAGTTGCTATGGTAAATTAATAAAAAATAATTGCTATAAACTATGTAAATTAAGAGATTAACGATAACAAAAAATTAATTGTTATAAATTAATATTTATTATTTAACCTGACACCTGCCACCTTCCGCCTGACACCTTTTCCTAACCAATAATTTATATACTCACAGTAAGAGAGCCAAATTAATTGCGTCTTAGCTTATACTTGATGAGAGAATAAAGATCTGATTTAGAATAGAAATATTGATTATCCCCATCATCAGAAAAATCAAAATGGATTCTGCCAATTTATTGCGTCAACAACAGCTAGATTTTTATTCTCGCCTCGAAAAAAATAAGTTGTCTCTTAACGAACAAAACTATGATTTTAAAGAGTTAGTCATGGTGGGGCAAAACACCATTGAAGAAATAACCTTAGAGTCGATACAAATAGCAGAAGATATTATTCGTCAATACGAATTTAATTATCCTCGTAAACAAATTTTAAATACTATTTTTTACCGTCAATTACTAGAAAATGGTTTCTTATCCCATTATGGATATTTATTATCTTTAGAAACTTCAAACCCAGAAAATATAAATTTTTGCTCTCAAGGGGTAACTCAGCACAATTTTTTGTTAAAGAAAAATAATAATATCAAGGTTTTACTCAAGGCTTATCATGGAAATTTTAATGATACTCAATTAAATCTAACTGATATAGAATTTGAAGAAAACGATATATTTATTTTTTGTTTATGCCCTGACAATTTAGAGAACTATCAGTCTGAATTTCCAATATTATTTCTGGGATTTATTCCTAAAAAGTTTATTCAAGAAAATATGTCAGAGGGTAATTATTTACTCATTCATTTAGCTGTTAAAGATTTACTACATATTGGTGGATTAGAGGATTATTTAACTTCTTTTATTAATGCTATCAATAATTTATTTGCTGAAGTTAAAGTTTATCTCAAAAAAGGAGAATATAATAAGGTTATAGATTTAATAAATAAGGATAATAAGAAAAATTTACCTTATGAAAAACTAAATTTATTGAAAGGAATATGTTATTATCGCTTAGGACAAAATGCAAATGCGATCAGTAGTTTTCTCAAAACAGTTGAAATCAATCAACAATCCTATTTAAGTTATCATTGGTTAGGAAAAATCTATTATGATTTAGGGAATTATGGTCGTGCCTTAAGTAACTATAATGCAGAAATTAAAATATGTGGTCTTAATTTTTTTGCTTACTTTAATCGAGCATTAGTTCATTATAAATTGAATAATTTAGTACAGGCTTTAGATGATTATAATGTGGCAATAAAAATCAATCAAAATTTTTTTCAAACATTTTATAACCGAGGTATTCTTTACTATAAATTAGGAGATAAATATGCCGCTATTGATAATTATTTACAAGCTATTAAAATTAATCCCGATTTAGCTTCTGCTCATTTTAATTTAGCTATTCTTTATCAGGAATTAAGTAATTACAAACAGGCGATCGCATCTTATCAAGAAGCAATAAAAATTAATCCTAACCATATAAATGCTTACTATAACTTAGCCATTTTAGAGGCGAATTTAGGACTTTATAAACGCTCAATAGAAACCTACGAAAAAATACTAGCCATTGAACCAAATTTTCTTCCTGCTATTTATAATCATAAATCCTTAGTTTTACTTCTCAAAAAAGAAGGACATATTATCCTATCTGAAAATGAAAAATCATCCCATATTGCCCATGCAGTAGCAGATATAATTAATGTTTCTTACGAAGGAAAAGTTGATAGTTCATTACAACAAAATAGTCCTAATAATCCATCAATTCTTGAGAATAATCCCTTTGATTTTTTAGCCATAGATTAGCTATCGATAAACAGGTAAAGTAAAACGAAAACAACTCCCTTGATTACCATTATTATCAACCCAAATTTGACCATAGTGAGCATTAATTATTTGCCGACATAAACTTAAACCTATACCATATCCTTCTTCATTTCTATCTCTTTTCAAACGAAAATGTCCCTCAAATATTTTCTGTTTTTTTGCCGTAGGAATACCCGGTCCTAAATCCATCACACTTACTTGTACTTTTTGGGTAGTTTTATGAATAATTGAAAGGGTGATAGGTACATTTTCTGGACTATATTTGATCGCATTTTCCAATAGATTAATAATAACTTGTCTGATAAGTTTTGGATCTGCATAAACTGGAGGTAAATCTTGGGGAATTTCTTTAATAATATACTGCCTTTTTTCTGACAATTTATTTTGTAAATTATTGACAATTTCTTCTGTTATATTTACTAAATTAACTCTTACAGGGGCAACGGTCAATTGACTGCAAATATCTTTAGAAGCGGCAAGTAAATCATTAATCATTTTATTCATAATCAAAAACTGATTTTTTGCCTGTTGAAATAACTTTTGATATAAAGAATGATTAGGCTTTATTTCTTTTTTATTTTGAACTAATTCGATAGTTTCCACTGCAATGGAAGCCGCCGTTAACGGACTTCTTAAGTCATGAGCTAACATTGCTAACATTTGATCTTTAAATTGTACTTGTTGTTTGAGATTATCTACTTCTTGTTTTAAATGGAAAATTTCATCTCTCAAACGAATTAATTCAAAGGAAGGAAGACAAGTTTGTAAAAGAGAATCTTGCTCACTAGAGTCATGAAAAACATCCCGATTTTCTCTTAAAGATGTTTGCCATTTGTACCAATATTTTTTTAATTTTGCGGTTAAATTTGTCCCTGCTAAAGTTTGTTGAGGAGGGGGATTTACCTTTACTAAAGCAGGAGTCACAACTAATTTGAAATGTTCTACTAGATGGGGATATTCACTAATTTCTAATACTTGTAAATGAAAATTATAATCTTGACTTAAACCGTTTAAATATTCTTTAATTTGCTCTATATTCTTTTGAGAACCATGGCGATTATCAACAAATAATAATAATTGTAAAATGTCTGGATTTAGATTGGAGGTATAAGAGAAAAATTCTGACATATTTTTTGTTATAATCATAATGAAATAAATGCCCAATTGTTAGATAACAACAATCGCCTTTTCCGAAACTTTAGTACCAATATTAATAAAATATAAAATATCCCCAATTACTATCTTACATTAGTGTCTGATTTTACAGTAGAATCTAAAGGCAGTGTTTAAAGATTAGGGTGATCAATGGATTTATCTTTGGATTTTAGTACTTATACCTTATGGTCAGTATATGGCACGATCGCATTTTTGTTATTAGCGATTTTAGGATTTATTTTTAAATGGGGTTTTCGCTTCCGTTTTGTAGGGGCGACAGGATTCATGGCAGTTTTAACCGTAGGCTTATTTGCTTTGAGTTTGGGTTTATTTGAGCGTGTGGAAATACCTAATGCTCTCAGATATAATTTAGTCTATGATACTGGTACTAACCAAGCAGTTATTGCCGTTGAGGAGGATATTACAAAAACCGAATTAGAAGCCACTTTACAACAAGCTGCGATCGATTTATTTTCTTATGGTAGAACTGCAAGTAATGGAGATGATCAATTAACTATTAGGGCAAGAGTGCAAATTCACAAGGAAAATATCACTTATCCTCTATATCTAGGACAAATTAGACGCTCTTTAATTACAAGAGAGGACGACAACCCAGAAATCACAATATTTCAAGATAGCTTACGTAAAAGACAATCTCTTATTAACCTGAGTTAGAAGCATAAATTTCCGGTTTATATACAATTTCTTATTTAGGTGGGCAATGGGCAAAGGGTAAGAGGCAAAGATGAATAGTGAATAGTTGATAATTAAGAATTAAAAACTCCTAACTCCTGTACGGGCGAATGGCCATTTGCCCCTAACTAACTCCTAACTCCTAACTCATTTCTCTCTGACACCTGCAACCTAAAACCTACCCTTATCCGATATTTTTATTATTTTTCTCATTAGCGAGGCACTTTAGAAGATACTTCAGTAAATAGTAATTACAAAAAAATATCAGAGTTAAATTCGGGCTATTGACCATAAGGACTTAGGTTTTTTTGATAATATAGGATTCCGGAAGCACTAACTTAAAATTAGTTTTTGAATTTAATTAAATTTTTGGGTATATTGCCCCTTGTTTGTAGGAGAATAAAACCTTACATTAATAGATAAGTTGGCTCGGTAAATTAGCATTACTATCGTGGCTCTTTCTTTTTGTATTTACATAAGGCATCATTTCTAATTATTTATAAATCATATTCAGAGGAAAATTCAATGAGAGAGCAACTAATTACCGTTTTAGATTTCTTTGGTTTAGCTTGTTGGTTAGAAATTACTACTAATCATCCCGAATGTATTTATTATTTTGGCCCTTTTTTAAGCCAACGAGAAGCCCAATCTTATAGCCAGGGTTATATTGAAGATTTAAAAGGAGAAAATGCGGTGGGAATAATAACGAAATTTAAGCGTTGTAAACCTAAAACCTTAACTATTTTTGATGAGAATATTTCTTATTCTAAATCTGCTATTGTTATTTAATATCATTAAATCTTATGGCATCTCTGTGCGATGCACTAATGTTAGATTTCAGCAGATATTGGGTTTCAGGCTTTAATAATTGCTAATTACTAATTATTAATTGTTAACTGTTAATTGCCTACCTCGGCGACATCACTTTTTCATTAACTCCTAAGTACCGAAAATTAACTATTTCGGTAAATTTTTTTGGCTCTTCTACAGTGGCCATGATAAATTAATAAAAGTAATAACTTCAAATTATTGTCACACAAGTAATAGACTAAAGTGAAAATTAACATTCTATCTTTTACTCTTTTTAAGAATACTCTGTTGCCTGTTGTCAACCTTAACCAATAATTGACACAACCAGAGGTAATAGAGCCATTTCTTTCATTCGTTCCAAGATTATTCAATTTTCATCATCATTGCATTGATTCTCAGAAAAACTAATCCAATAAAAAGTCCTCATCGCAATAACCGTAAATGCACAGAGTAGCAAGATTATGTCACAATCAGAAAGAGAATAAATTTAAGCTGATTGAGGAAAAATTAAGATGAATTCACCCATTCAAGCCGTAAGTGCACCTTATCGAGGTGATGCCTACTATCGCACCCCTCCCCCAGATTTACCATCCTTGCTACTAAAAGAGAGAATCGTTTACCTTGGTTTACCTCTTGTTTCTCCTGATGAGTATAAAGATCAATTGGGAGTAGATGTGACAGAATTAATTATCGCTCAATTATTGTACTTACAATTTGACGATCCAGAAAAGCCTATTTACTTGTATATTAATTCTACAGGCACATCATGGTATGGTGGAGATTCGATCGGATTTGAAACAGAAGCCTTCGCTATTTGCGACACCATCAACTATATCAAGCCTCCTGTCCATACTATCTGTTTAGGGCAAGCAATGGGTACAGCCGCTATGATTTTAGCATCTGGAACAAAAGGTTGTCGAGCCAGTTTGCCCCATGCTACCATTATCCTGCACCAAGCCCGTCAAGGCGCCCAAGGACAAGCCACAGATATTCAGATTCGGGCTAGAGAAGTTATCGTCAATAAGAGGGTAATGTTAGATATTTTATCGGCAAAAACAGGACAACCCAAAGAAAAAATTGAGAAAGATACCGATAGAATGTTTTATATGAATCCCCAACAGGCAAAAGAATACGGTATTATTGATAAAATTTTGGAAAGCACCAAACAGCTACCAACCCCTGTACCTGCCATCTAAATTCTCTGGAAAAGGATTTTTTTAGTTAATAATTGTTCGCATTTATCAAATATACATATAATCAAGAGGAAAAATCATGCCTATTGGAGTACCTAGAGTTCCCTATCAACTACCCGGTCAACCTTACAGCGACTGGGTAAATATTTACGATCGCCTCTATAGAGAAAGAATTATATTTTTAGGTAGAGGAGTAAACGACTCTTTAGCAAATCAAATTATTGCGGTGATGTTATATCTTGATTCTGAAGATAACAGTAAACCCATCTACTTATACATAAATTCCCCCGGTGGTTCTGTTACCGCAGGTTTGGCAATTTATGACACGATGCAACATATTAAATCAGAAGTAGTAACAATTTGTGTTGGGTTAGCCGCTTCTATGGGGGCTTTCTTGCTTTCTGCTGGAACAAAAGGAAAGCGTTTAGCTTTACCCCACTCCCGAATCATGATTCACCAACCTTTAGGGGGTATTCAGGGAAGAAGACAAGCCACTGACATTGAAATTGAAGCAAAAGAAATTTTGCGCATCAAACACGATTTAAACGAGATGATGGCTTTACACACAGGTCAACCTATTGAGAAAATAGAAAAAGACACCGATAGGGATTACTTTATGTCTGCGGCGGAAGCTAAAGAGTATGGCTTAATCGATAAAGTTATTGAGGATAGAGTGTAAATGTCAATGAACAATTAGGATAAGGGCAAAGGGAAAGGGGCAAACCTCTCTTTATCCCCCTAGGGCTGTTTCATTTTCGAGAAAGAAAAAAGAGCGGGAGATAGGGGAAGAGGGAGATGGGGGGATTTTTGTTCATAAAGTTTTAACTAATAGAAAAAATCCTTGTATCTCTTACTCTTACTTAATCTCAGTTAACCTAATTTTTTACTTTGAAACAGCCCTGCCCTCTTGAGGGGGGAGGGCAAAGGTAAATAGTTGATAATTAATAACTTCTAACTCCTGTACAGGCGAATGACTATTCGCCCCTAATTAACTCCGAACCCCGAACTCTTATCCGATATTCCTAAATCGAACTGAGGTTAATTAATGTTTAAGAAGTAATAATTATTTCCAGTTAGAAGCAATAATTTCAGCTAAATCAACAACTCTTTGAGAGTAACCCCACTCGTTGTCATACCAAGCAACAATTTTAACCATGTCACCATCTAAAACAAGAGTTAATTTACCGTCAACAGTAGAAGAACAGTCAGTAGCACGGAAGTCACTAGAAACAAGTTCTAAATCAGTATAGTCAAGAATACCTTTCATGGAGCTACTAGCCGCTTCTCTCAAAACGCTGTTAACTTCTTCCGCAATGGTTTTCTTTTCAACCTGAGCAACTAAGTCCACAACGGAAACGTTGGGAGTGGGAACTCGCAAAGCGATACCATTTAATTTACCTTTCATTTCAGGGATTACTAAAGCTACTGCTTTTGCCGCACCTGTAGAAGTGGGAACAATATTCACTGCGGCGGCTCTAGCACGACGCAAATCACGGTGAGAAGCATCTAAAATACGTTGATCTCCTGTGTAGCTATGGGTTGTAGTCATTGTACCTTTGATGATACCAAAGTGTTCATGAATGACTTTAACAATAGGTGCTAAACAGTTAGTGGTACAACTAGCGTTACTAACAATATTATGTTTATCATGCTCATAGTCTTTATCGTTAACTCCCACTACATAAGTGCCGATGTTTCCACCTTTACCGGGGGCGGTAATCAACACTTTTTTGGCACCAGCTTCGATATGTTTGGATGCACCTTCTTCTGTAACAAATACACCGGTAGATTCGATAATTAAATCAATATCCCAATCTTTCCAAGGTAGATTAAGGGGGTTGCGATCGGATACGCACTTGATGGTTTTACCATTGACAATAATAGAATTTTCATCGGCTTGGATGTCTGCATCTAAACGACCTAACATAGAGTCATATTTGAGCAGATGTGCGTTAGTATGGGGATCAGAAGTGTCGTTAATACCGATGACTTCTAAACCACTGTTTTCACGTCCTAACCAGCAACGCAAAAAGTTGCGCCCGATTCGTCCAAAACCATTAATAGCTACTCTAACCACAGTTTTTTTCCTCTTTTAATATTTAAACTAAATCAAGTAAATTTTTCTAATGACCCTAATCATATCGTAAAGCCTGTCTAATGCAATACCCATTTGGAAATTTTTTTCCGTTGGCAAAACAGAAGTATAACCTCATTTAGACAAGACAGGTCATAAGATTTTTGTTAGTGGGAATAATTCCCTAGCAATTTTACCTTTAGGAAGTCATTAAGTCAAAAATGCAGTATTAGGTATAACCACACTTTCGGTATTCCTCTGTGGATCGGGTATAATATAACTAGACTCGCTAAAGGAGTTTTTATCATGAAAAAATATATCGCAGGTGCGATCGCACTTATAAGTACATTAGTTGTATCCGGATATAGTAAAGCCGAAAATCCAGCCCATGTTCAACGGTTATTAGAAACTAATCTTTGCATGGGATGTGACTTGGTGGGAGCAAACTTAGAAGGAGCTCATCTCATTGGTGCAGACTTGAGAAATGCAGACTTGCGTAATGCCAATTTGAATTCAGCCAACCTAGAAGGTGCAGATTTAGATGGAGCAAATTTACAAGGTGCAGATTTAAGTAATACTTTTTTGACTAATGCCACTCTTAACAATTCTAATTTGAATAATGTTGATTTAAGCTACGCAACTATTTTCGACGCTCAAGTACAAGGAGCAACCATGAATAATATGAACATTGAAAATGCTAGTATTAGCGAAACAGGTATTGCCGTAGGTGGCGAATACCCATAGTTGACTTCGGAGATAAGTATTGCAATTAGAGTATTACAAGGTAAAAAATAAGTTCGGTGTTTGGTGTTGTTAATTATTAATTGCTCACTATACCCTATTGCCTGTTGTTCGTTCCCTGTGGCTTTTTCTTAACTACCTTAATTATCTACATCTCCTTATATTTAGAATCGGAAAAGAAACGAATATGACAAAATAAAGGTAATTTATTCTGAGAATAAGAAGATATACTCAAAAGGGAGCGAATTTTGTGACTACAGCAACATTAGAAACAACTAAAACAGGTTTTAGTCAAGATACTTTTAATCAATATGTAATGAACACTTATGGGCGTTTTCCCGTTGCCATTGAGAAAGGAGAAGGTTGTAAATTATGGGATACCGAAGATAAAGAATATCTTGATTTTGTAGCGGGTATTGCTACTTGTACGTTAGGACACGCACATCCAGCTTTAGTTGAAGCAGTAACAAAACAAATCAAAAAGTTACACCACATTTCCAATTTATACTATATCCCTGAACAGGGAGAACTAGCTAAATGGATTGTTGATCATTCCTGTGCAGATAAAGTCTTTTTCTGTAATTCTGGGGCTGAAGCTAACGAAGCGGCAATTAAATTAGTAAGAAAATATGCTCACACGGTTTTAGAATTTTTGGAACAACCCGTGATTCTTACTGCTAAATCTAGCTTTCATGGACGAACTCTTGCAACTATTACCGCTACAGGTCAACCTAAGTATCAAAAGAATTTTGAGCCTTTAGTGCCGGGGTTTGAATATGTTCCTTATAATGATATTACAGCAATAGAAGAGGCTATCACTGATATTGATGAAGGCGATCGCCGTGTAGCCGCTATTATGATTGAACCATTACAAGGAGAAGGGGGAGTGCGTCCCGGAGAGTTAGAATATTTTTTAAGATTGAGAAAAATTTGTGATGATACAGGTATTTTATTAGTTTTTGATGAGGTGCAAACTGGTGTGGGTAGAACAGGTAAAATGTGGGGTTATGAAAATCTCGGTATTGAGCCAGATATTATAACCAGTGCCAAAGGTTTAGCTGGAGGCATTCCCATCGGTGCGATGATGTGTAAGGCTTCCTGTGATGTTTTTGAGCCGGGAAATCATGCTAGTACATTTGGGGGTAATCCTTTTGCTTGTGCTTCTGCGTTAGCGGTTTTGCAAACCATTGAAAAAGATAATTTATTGCAAAATGTACAGGCAAGAGGGGAACAACTACGCACTCGTTTAAGAGCGATCTCACAAAAATATTCTGATATATTTATAGATGTGAGAGGGTGGGGATTAATTAACGGAATGGAAATCAATAATAATGCCGAATTAACTTCCATTGAAGTAGTTAAAAAAGCGATGGAAAACGGCTTATTATTAGCCCCTGCAGGACCTAAAGTTATTCGTTTTGTGCCTCCTTTGATTGTTTCTGCTGAAGAAATTGACCAAGGGAGTGATATTTTAGAAAAAACTGTGTCTCAATTAATCTAAATTTAATCTCAAAAGTTGCAACGGAATTTTTTGAGTCAGGGTTGGGTTTTAAAGTGTTAGGGAACCTCAGTTCGGTTTAAGAATATTCGATAAGAGATAGGTGTCAGGTTTGACGGTTGCGGGTGGTAGGGGTTGAATATATTCAACCCTTACGGTGTTTAGGGAGGAGGAGGAAATTTCTTTTTTATCTTAACTCCTAATTCCAAACTCTGATAAAACCCTTGAGATGTTGAGGTAGGTTAGCTAACTAATTTTTAATTCTTCATTCTAAACATTGATGCTTTAAGGTAGAATGAAAGAGAAACTATCACAAAACTAACTAACCGTGTTTTCATCAATTATCGCTGACTTTAAAATAATATTTGAAAGAGATCCCGCAGCGCGCAATTGGTTAGAGGTTTTACTCTGCTATCCGGGTTTACAGGCATTATTGTTACATCGTTTCTCCCATTGGTTATATAATCTTGGTTTACCGTTAATTCCTCGTTTGTTATCTCATTTCGGACGCTTTTTTACTGGCGTTGAGATTCATCCCGGAGCAACCATTGGAAAGGGCGTTTTTATAGATCATGGTATGGGAGTTGTCATTGGAGAGACAGCTATATTAGGAGATTATTGTTTAATATATCAGGGTGTAACCCTTGGTGGTACTGGAAAAGAAAAAGGAAAAAGACATCCCACCCTAGGAGAAAATGTTGTTGTTGGGGCAGGGGCAAAAGTTTTGGGTAATATCCTAATTGGCAATGAGGTGAGAATCGGGGCTGGTTCTGTTGTACTTAAAGATGTTCCATCTGATTGTACTGTGGTAGGTATTCCGGGGAGAATTGTTTATCGTGCAGGAGCAAAAGTAGATCCTCTTGATCATAGTAATCTACCAGACTCTGAAGCAAAAGTGATTCGTACTTTACTCGATCACGAAGCGGCTCTGCGCGATCGCATCGAAAAGTTGGAAAAACAAGTTACTGAGTTACAGCAGCAATCTTTAGAAGCAAGATATATTAAATGAGTTCGGAATTAGGAGTTAGGGGTTCAGGATTATATTTAATTTTATAGGAGGCATGGGAAGATAGGGAAAATAATTTTTTTATTCTTCTGAATTTTTGACTCCTTTTTCTCAATTCTTCATTTTTAATCATTAATTATTTTATATGGCAAATATCACTTTAAATGTTCCTAGTATAGCTTGTGAAGTTTGTGCAAAAACTATTACTAAAGCTATTCAAAATGTCGATAACATAGCTGAAATTAATGTGGATGTTAAGACGAAAATGGTAAATGTTACCACTCAAAAAGCAGAAGAAATTATTAAACAAGCCATCCTTGATGCGGGGCATGATTTAGCTTAACACTGAATGAAACGATTTGATTTAATTGCATTGACGGGGCTATCTTGGCTTAGCTATACTTTTGCCGGATATGCTTTGGAAGATTCTCTCTCGGAAAAAGGCATAGACGCAAAAAGATTACATGAAGCCCCTTATAATTTATTAGGACGTAAAATTAGCATAGGACAAGTAGAAATCGGCAGACCAAAAAAATTTGGTTTGGATAAGTTGTCTCCTCTCCATCGTAAGTTGCCTATTGTTCGATTATTTTATCGTGATCAACCTGCTATTTCTAATACTCATATCGATAATCATGCCATGATGGTGGCAGGTGTTATGGTTAGTAATAGTAAAAAGTTGCCGGGGGTTGCCCCTTCTGCTAATCTTTATGTAGGTGCGATCGGATCTTTAAAAACAGCAAAACAGCCGGAAGAATGTCTGACAATTCAAAATATTGCTTCTCAGAATGGTAACACTGTTCAGGCAATTAATCTCAGTTTTGGAGAGTCTTTGGCGAGGGATGAAAGGGAAAAACCTTTATTAGATGGTAATGCTTTATTTACTCAATGTGTTGATTGGTCTGCAAGGGTACATAATGTTTTATATGTGGTAGCCGGTAATCAGGGCATGGGAGGTATTCCAATTCCTACAGATAATTATAATGGTATCACTACTGCTTATAGTCGTCGTCAAGATGGGGTTTTTCGGAAGGTTGATTTTGCCAATCTTAGTGTTTCTGTAAGGGGAGTTGCTAAAGCCCTTATTTCTCAAGAAATTAATGTAGGCGATCGCCGTAGTATAGGTTTACTAGCTCCGGGTAATCGCATTCGGGTGTATAACTTGGACGGAAAAATAGAAACTGTCTCTGGTAGTAGTTTTGCTTCACCTCATGTCACTGCTACGGTTGCTTTATTACAAGAAGCAGGAAATCGATTTTTTTCCCAAGGTAAATTTCTTGATACTGATTATCGTCAAGCTGAAGTAATGAAAGCTATTTTACTCAATTCTGCTGATAAATTACAAGATAAAGGGGATGGTAATTTATTAGGAATGACAAGAACAGTTTTAACGCAAAAAAATAGTACTTGGCTAGAAAGTGATGCTTATTTAAACCCAAAAATTCCCCTTGATATGGAAATGGGAACAGGTCATTTAAATGCAATGAGGGCTTATCAACAACTATCAGCAGGAAAATGGAACTATTTAGATAAAGTACCAACTATGGGATGGAACTATGATACTATGACGGAAAATACGGTTCACGACTATATAATTGATACTCCTTTAAAAGCAGAAAGTTTTATCAATATAACTGTTACATGGCATCGAAAAGTTGGATTAAATGATAAAAATAAAAATAATCAGTATGACTTAGGAGAAAATTTTATTAATGAGAGTTTAAATAATTTAGATTTATACTTAATTAATAATGATAAAAAAGAGGAAACAGTTTGTTCGTCTATCAGTGAAGTTGATAGTGTTGAGCATATTTTTTGCCCTATTCCCGTGACAGGAGAGTATAAAATCAGGGTAAAATTTACAGAAAAGGAAAATGATTCAGTTCAACCTTATGCTATTGCTTGGCACGGTATTTCAATTAGCGAATAAAAAGGGTGGCAAAGGGCAACGATGCACAGGGCAAAGTTAAATAGTTGATAATTTATAATTAAAAACTTCTTATTTCTACTTATTGCTCGTTTCTCCCTAATTTCTCATATTCCAAGACCAATTACTTAGGATTTTAGTAAAACATAAAGATAATGAATAAAGATGATGAAAATATTAAAATTAGTGATGAATTTCTGCAATTATGTCATTCTCAATTAAATCTTTTATTTACACAATTTTTTGCTCAAGAAAGTGTTATTTATTTAACTGATAGCCAAGCAGAAGAACCTAAATTAATTCCCATTTTAGTATATCCAAATTCTTCTTCCCACCATTTCCCTAGTTTACCCCCTCTTCAAGAAAATCCATGGGAAGATAGTTTTTCCGACGCTTTAGATGAGAAAAAAAATAGTGAGCCTTTAATTAATTATTATCCTAACTCCCACGCTCCTCATCAACTTATTTTACCTTTAATTTATCAAAATATTGTTTTAGGATTATTAGCAACTACAAGAAAAAATTCTCCTTGGCAACCCACAGAAATTTTACAAATTAAAGAAATTACCAACACAATTGCGATCGCACGTATTTTAGAACAAAAACAACAAATAACTGTCGAAAAGTTAAGTCAACTACAAAAATTTAGACAATTAGAAAGTGATCATTTAGATGATTTTTTACATCAACTACGCAATCCTTTAACTGCAATTCGTACTTTTGCGAAATTATTACTTAAGCGTCTTTTTGTGGACGATCCTAATTATAGCACCAGTCAAAGCATTTATCGAGAAAGCGATCGCATCAAAGAATTAATTGCCGATTTTAGTGAACAATGGCAAGGAAAAAATGAAGAAGAAATTTTCACTTTAGATACTCTTCATACTAGCTTTTTTTTAACAGAAAACATAGAAAATTTAGAGGTAGTAAATATCATTAATGTTATTAAGCCAATGTTAGAAAATATAAGAATTATTGCGGAAGAGAAAAATATTCAAGTCTTAGAAAAAATAAATATTGACACAGAATTCATATTAACTAACAAAAAAGCATTAAGAGAAATAATCAATAATTTACTAGATAATGCTGTGAAATATACCCCTAATAATGGTAAAGTAAGAATAGAAATTGAACAGAACAAAGGTGATAAAATCATAGTGAAAATTGCAGATACAGGCTATGGTATTCCTTTAGAAGACCAAACACATATATTTGAGAGACATTATCGAGGGAGTCAAATTAATGGCAACATATCGGGGACAGGTTTAGGTTTAGCTATTGTTAAAGAATTAGCTGATAAAATTAATATAAAAATTAAGTTAATTAGTCCTTTTCAATGGTTAGAAAATCAAGTTGATAACGGGACAGAATTTATTTTAGAAATACCAATTAATACTGATTAGAAATAAATAATATATTGCTTTATTAAGCAAACATTTAATTTTCATAAAATCTGGTTAATAACTAATCAAAAAAATGACTTTTAGAAATATAAATTTTGTTATTTTCTTTTATTTTCTGGTTGCTATTGTTAACATACTTCTATGGGGAAAAAATGCGATAACCCTAGCCGCACCTTTGGTGAACCAGCAGAGTAACTTCTTGAAGGGAGAGGAGGAAACATTACAAACTGCTCAATCTAAAATTTATAATCCCATACCGATACCGGAAAATCAACCTATTAATGATCAATTAACTGCTGATGATATTCCCACTGGAGAAGGGGGATTTGCTAGAGATTACTATATATTTTTACAGAAAGGTGACCAAATTGCGATCGACCTTATCTCTGATGAATTTGACAGTATTGTTGTATTGATGTCAGAAGACGGTACAACTATCGCAGAAAATGATGATGCCCCTGACAGTAGCACAAATTCCTTATTATTTACCAGAATTGCGGAAACAGGAAAGTATATTATTAGAGTTAGAGCATTTGGACAAACAGGAAACGGTAATTTTCAATTAAAAGTTACTCGCTTACAGCCGATAAAACCCTAAATATTAATTTAGTAAAAATAATTATTGATTTCTGGACATTGAATATCGGATAAGATTAGGTGTCAAGGATGAAAGGATGGGGGGATGAGGAGATGAGGAGATGAGGCGAGAGGGGGAAGTAGGGGCGAATGGCCATTCGCCCGTAAAGGAGTTCGTGGTTTTTCATTCTTAATTCTTAATTTTTAATTATCAACTATTCACTATTCACTTTTGCCCTTTTAACTTTGCTTCTTGCCTTCGACTAACAACAAAAAATCATAGCTCAAATCACCAAAGCGGATTTCAGATAGTCCTTTTCAGAGAAATTTTATAAACATCTATTAGAATAAAGTTGTTTCGCTTTACTGAAATTATTTATTTCTGAACATACTTAATTTAATACTCTCAGAAAGTCATGACAGCAGAACAATTTACTCTTTTAATTCATCCCACATTAGTGGTAATAAGTGTTTTTCCTCTGATTGGAATAGTTTGCTATTTTGCATGGGAAACTCGTCAAAGGAGACTACAAATAAAAGCAGGAGAAAAAAGTAAAATTCCTCCCCTTGTGGGCAAAAACCATGTGGAAATTGGGAAATGGCTATCCACCGCAGTAGTTACGGTTAGTTTAATTGGGTTAGCAAGACCAATTATTGCTAAAAATATAGTTAAAAATACACTTTGGGCAACCAACACTTTTCAATTTATTTTCTTGATTCTGATTTTCCTTTTTACCATCATTACTTTTATCCTTTTATTTCGTGCTAGAAACAAATTGTGGCGGGGAATTTTTGCAACTTTGAGTGGCATGGGAGTAGTAATATTAGGTTGTCAAGATGGTATTTTTCGCCGCACCAATGAGTGGTATTGGTCACATTATTATTATGGTGTAATTGTCACTTTATTGATGATTTTTTCTGTAGCAATTATTGATGATATTTACCGAGATAAATCTTTAAAGTGGCGTAATATTCACATCATTCTTAATTGTTTAGCTTTACTATTATTTATCGGACAAGGATATACAGGGGCTAGGGACTTATTTGAAATCGGTTTGTGGTCTCCCCCCCCTTCATGACGAAAATGAAAAAGTAACAGGAGTATGAAATTTTGGTGTCAAAGGGAATTAGGAATTAGGAAAAAGCAAGAGTTTAACAATTCTTCATTTGTCATTCCTCTATCTTAAATGTCACTCATAGGACTCCCGTTCAATTTCTCCCGAAAAAATACCCTTGAAATGAACGGGAGATGAATTTTGACCAACAGAAAAATGGAGGGATAGCGACATCTACATCTTGACAAATCTGTGTAGATAACTGAAGATGTTAGAAAAGGTAAATTGTTTCCCAAATGTTGAATCTTTCCTACGAGTATAAACTCAAACCAAGTAAATTCCAAGTCGAGCAAATAGAACATACGCTAGATGTGTGTCGCTCAATCTGGAATTTTGCGCTCTTGGAAAGAATCGACTGGGTACGATCACGAAAATCACCTGTAAACGCTTGCTCCATTCAACAGGAGTACATTATATCACCTGAGACAAAATATCCTAATTATAATCAACAAGCAAAATCCTTGACTTTGGCAAGGAAGCAAAACGAAAGGATTGCTTCGGTTAATGCACAGGTTGAACAACAGGTATTGCGGACGCTAGAACGAGCTTTTGCGGATCGTGAAAAGAAAAAACTAGGTTTTCCTAGATTCAAGAATCGTAATCGCATGAGATCTTTTGTTTTCCCTCAAATGTTAAATAATTGCATTCAGGGAAATAGGATTAAATTACCGCAACTAGGATGGGTTAAATTTAGACAATCTCGCCCCATTCCCGATGGTTTCTTGGTAAAACAAGCCCGAATCGTGAGAAAAGCGACAGGATATTTTGTCATATTGTCCTTGCAGTCAGATGTAGACATTCCCCGGCCAATCCCTCATGGGCATCCCAAAGGATTAGACTTAGGTTTTATTTTGGCGGTTGTTACCAGCGATAACGAATCAATCCCAAGACCCAGATTTCTGAATAAATATGCTAGGGAGTTGAAAAGACTACAGCGAAGACTCAAAAACAAACAAAAAGGGTCTTGTGGATGGCGAGAATTGCAGAAACGTATATCCCGTTTACACTTTAAGATTGCTTGTCATCGGAAAGATTATCACTTTAAACTTTCTCACCATTTGGTGCAGGATACGGGAATGATTTTTGTTGAAGACCTAGATTTTAAGTCTTGGCAAAGATCTTTTCTCTCCAAATCCAGTGCTGATTTTGCTTTCGGGCAATTCGTTAATATCTTGGAGTGGGTTTGCTTCCGCACGGATACTTACTTCGAGAAGGTTGATTATCGCTACACATCTCAGGAATGCCCTGAGTGTGGTGTTATGACAGGTAGAAAATACCTCCAGGAACGGGTACATCATTGCCCTGAATGTGGTTTCACCACAGGGAGAGATCATGCCTCCGCTCTTGTGGTCTTAAAACGTGGATTAGATTTAGTGGCGGTCGGACAGCCCGTCCAAGAAAAAGCTAGTGGAGATGGTCGCAGCGGGGGCGAGTTTATTCGTCTAGCCACGAATCTGTGAAGCTAGAATCTCCCGACACAATCTTTTGATTTGTCGGGGGAGTGTCAAAAAACCTAAAAATATGATTTTTTTTCCTAATTTTATGAGAAAATGATCAGATTAGCGTGAGAATAAACGATTAGGAAACAGTTTATGCCCAGAAAACCAGACGAGTATATAGTGCATATATTAATCAGTAATGGTCATAGGGAAGAGGTTAGATTTCCCAGTATTCAAGAGTTTCAAAAGTGGTACAGTGGAGAGTTAGTACCAAAGGCAGATTCTAAAGATTTTATTAATGTACCTATTAAAAACATTCAGGGAGAATACATGGTTGTTCGCCCTTCTTCTGTGGTGGGATTAAGAGTTGAGCCAGTATTTTTTGGTAGTGTGGACAGAAACGACATTTAGTCACCTGTTCCATTACTCACAATTTAAGATAACTTTGTCAACTCTTAGGAAAATGGTTTAGTTTTCGCACTTGAATTGTCTTAAGTCTAAACCAGCCTCTCTTGCCATAGCGTTAATACCTTTTTTGTCAAGGGTTTTTAAGGCTTTAGTTGATAAGCGTAATCTAACGAAACAGTTACCTTCTGCCCACCAAATTTTTTTATCTTGTAAGTTAGCGTGTTGTAACTTTTTGGTACGGCGATGGGAGTGAGAGACGGCAAAACCATTATTCGCTCTTTTTCCTGTCAACTGGCAAACACGAGCCATAATAATTATCTCCTAATGTTAATTTAATATTTAATTTAGTAAGCAAATTACCATTTTACTCTTATTTTGTCTTGATCTGCAAATTTATTGAAGCTAGTTTTTGCGTTTAATTTGTTTGATGATGGTGGGGAAAAGAGAAGAGTCAAGAGGCAAAAGGGAAACCCCTCTGTGTCTCCCCTTAAAAGAAACCACCCTTTATCCCCCTTATCGAAGGGGGAGGGCAAAAGTGTTTAATTAATTTTTATATCTGAAACCTGATACCTTTTTTTAGTAATCATTAATCACGACGGGAAGCAAAATAGCCAGATTTATGAGTGGATTTCTTTATTTAGTGGCAACACCTATCGGTAACTTGGAAGATATTACTTTTCGAGCCATTAAAGTTTTACAATCGGTGGATATTATCGCCGCCGAGGATACTAGACATACTGGCAAGTTGTTAAAGTATTATCAAATTAGCACACCAACGATTAGTTATCATCAACATAATCACCAAAGTCGTGTACAAGAATTGCTAACCAAACTAGAAGATGGTTTAAGTATTGCTTTAGTTACTGATGCTGGTACTCCTGCTATTTCTGATCCGGGCTATCATTTAGTATCAGCTTGTATTAAGCATCAAATTAATATTATACCAATACCAGGTGCGATCGCAGCTATTAATGGTTTAATTGCTTCTGGTTTGAGTAGTGATAGGTTTTGTTTTGAAGGATTCTTGCCCCAGAAAAAGAAAGAAAAAGATAATTTACTCAAAGATTTACAAGGGGAAAAAAGGACGATTATTTTTTATGAAGCCCCCCATCGTCTCTTAAAAACTCTAAAGGATTTTTCTCAGTATTTTGGAGATAATCGCCGTATCACCTTAGCCAGAGAATTAACTAAACTCCATGAAGATTTTTGGCGAGGTACGATTAAAGATGCGATCGCATTTTATCAAAATCAAAATCCAAAAGGAGAATTTACCATTATTGTAGAGGGAAACCAACATCAAGAAATAGTGGAGTTATCACCGACTCAGATAAAAGAAGAAATTGAACAACTAATGGCAAAAGGTATGACAAAAAGTGAAGCCTGTCAGGAATTGGCAAAATATAGTAATTTGTCTCGTCGGGAAATATATAAGTTATCGGTTTAAGACTCTCAAAGCTGAAAAAAAATCTTTTTACTCTTGACAAAATTGGTTAGGTTTCGCCATAATATTTAATGTGCGTTAAACGCAATGGGGTGTCGCCAAGCGGTAAGGCAGCGGGTTTTGGTCTCGCCATTCCTGGGTTCGAATCCTAGCACCCCAGTTTTTAGCAGATAATTCGGTGAAGAAGTGAAAGTTGCTGATAAGTATGTAGTAGTCAATGCCGATGATTTTGGTTATTCTGATGAGATAAATGAGGCAATTATAGAAGCTCATCGAAATGGTATTCTCTCTAGTACCAGTTTAATGGTGACAGCGGAAAAAGCAAAATCTGCCGTAAAGTTAGCTAAAGAAAATCCGAGTTTAGGGGTTGGTTTACATTTAGTTTTATGTTGTGGTAAATCTGCCCTGAATCCTCAGCAAATACCTAATTTAGTTAATAAAGAAGGATTATTTCATGATAGCGCTGCGATCGCCGGTTTAAAATATCAATTTATCCCCTCTGCCAGACAAGAGTTAAAACGAGAAATTAAGGCACAATTAGATCTATTTAGGGAAACAGGATTAAAATTATCTCATGTGGATGGACATCTACATTTACATATCCATCCCATCGTCATTCAAATTCTGGCACAACTAGCTCCAGAATATCAAATCAAATTTATCCGTCTTCCTTATGAAGAATTAAATTTTACCCTAAAACTCGATCGCACTAACCCCATCTTAAAAATTATTTATGCCAATATATTTCGTTGGTTAAGAAAATCAGCAAAAAAACCCTTATCAACATCTGGAGTTCAATTTTTAGATAGAGTCTATGGATTACTGCAAACAGGCAATATGTCAGAATCTTACTTATTAGGCTTAATTCCTCAGATAAAAACTATTTATAATGAAATCTATTTTCACCCTCAATCCCTCACAGATCAAGAATATCAGGCACTTTGTAGTCAAAAAGTTCAAGAAATAATATTAACAGAAGGTTTTAAAGTAGTTAACTACTTCCAACTGGGCAAGGCAAGGGGCAAAGATGAATAGTGAATAGTTAATAGTGAATAGTTGATAATTAAGAATTAATAATTAATAACTCCGAACACTCATTACTCATTACTCGTTACTTATTACTTTCTCCAACACCTGCAACCTGAAACCTGACACCTTATCTCCCTCTCTCCTCATAACCCCAAAAGTTAAATATATTCAACTCCTAGCACCTGACACCTGACTTCTACTCATTACTCATTTGCACTACCGATAAGCTGAGTTAAAGGAGAAGTAATCCAATTCATCGCAACCGCCATTTGATGCTCAAAAGTGGGTAAACGATAAAGGTAAATTAACCTTCTTGCTAAATAGCCCAAACCACCACCAAGAGATAAGCCTAAACCGCTAATAGTTGCACTATCTTTGCCCAGTGCTAACATTTCCCCAAGAGGTTGATATTTAAAAGCTAACAGGGGTTTATTTTCAATGGTAGCCCAAATATTCCAAGCACAGTAATCCGCCTGTTGAAAAGCAACTTGGGCAGTAGCTGGTAATTTCTTTCCTTGTTGATCATAACACTCAACCAAGTCACCTAAAGCCCAAACTACTGAATTATCTTTAACTTGTAGATAAGAGTTAATTTCTATTTTTCCTTGAGCATTAGTGGCAAAGGGAAATTTTTTCTCTAACATTACAGGTTTTGTTCCTACCGTCCATAATACTAAATCGACGGGAATTGTATCAATTTGATTTTTGTAAGATAAGCTGATGTCTTTTTCCGTAATATTCGTTACTTCTGTTTCTAAATCAGTCCAAATAGTGCGATCGCGCAGAGCTTTTTCGGCTGTTTTTCGATTAAATTCAGGAGAATCTGATAAAATTTCTGAACCCCTATCAACTATCCTAATTTTACCCCTTTTTCCTAAACGATCAGCCACTTTTAAGGCTAATTCAACCCCACTATAACCCCCCCCCACGACGACAACTCTAATGGCTTCTAAATCAGAATTTTCTAAAACCCTCAATTTCTCCTTAACTCGGTAAGCATCTTCTAAAGTGCGAAAAGGAATAGCAAAATCCGATGCCCCTGATACTTGGTTAACAGGAGTTTTTCCTCCTAGTGCCATTACCAAATAATCATAAGATAAATCACCATTATTTTTTAAAGAAATCTGTCTTGCAGTGTCATCAATCTCTGTAACAGTATCTTGAAGAAAACGAATAGAAGTATTGCTGAGTAGTTCATAATAAGAAGGTGCTACTTCCCAACTCTGCATTTCATCCGTAATTAATTCATATAGTAACGGAGAAAATAAAAAACGATCATTTTTATCAATTAAAACAATTTCAGGATTCGACTCTTGCCACGGAAATTGAGCTAATTTAATAGCAGTATATAAACCGCCAAAACCACCGCCAAGAATAACTATTTTATTCACCTTAACCACAACTCCTTGCTTAACTATTCTTAATATTTTAATCTATGACTCTTCCTATGAGAAATTATTAATAAACCGAAAACCGATAATATTTATTATATCGATCAGAAATCTTCATAAAATCTTAAATAGTGGCATGAATGAGACAAAATATTGCAAAATGTTAATTAAGTCAACTAAAAATTAACAATGAGCTAGTGAATAACCAGTTACTTGAAACACAACTTAATGATAATTCCACCCAGAATAAAACCACTGGGAATATATTGGCAATAGTTATTATTGTCCTCATATCTTTAACTATATGGTGGTTATTTCCTATTTCAGATCCTTATGTGCAAGAAGTTTTATCTTTGGAAGGTAACAAAACAAGAGGAGAAGCTATTTTTCAAGTAAACTGTGCAGGTTGTCATGGATTGAATGGTGCAGGTAACGTAGGCCCTAGCTTACTTAACGTGACTAAACATAAATCAGATTCACAAATTATTAAACAAGTTATTAGTGGAAAAACTCCCCCCATGCCTAAATTTCAAACTTCCACAGAAGACATGGCAGATTTACTTAACTATTTACATCAATTATGATTTCAGTTTTAAATTTCCTTAAATTTCTTTTTTTTCATTCAAGTTTTAAGTGTTTTCCCTTATAGATTTCCAGAAAATTAAAGCGTCTTCTCCTGTTTTTTTATAGTATTTTTTTCTTCTTCCCGCTTCTTTAAATCCAAATTTTTGATATAAATTAATAGCTTTTGTGTTATTTTCCCCTACTTCTAAAGTTGCCCTTTCCAATTTTCTGTTAACAGCTTCTTTCAGCAAATTTTCCAGTAATAGACTACCTAAACCTTGCCCTTGAAAATCAGGATGAATAGCAAGAATTGTTATATGTGCTTCTTCTAAAATTGCCCAAAAACAACCAAAACCAATAACTTTTGTCCCTGAGTGAGTATTCACTGTGATGATTAATAAATAACTATTAGGACTTTCTATTTCTCTTTTATAGCTGTCTAAACTCCATAAACCACCAAAACAAATCCGATCGAGTTCTAACACCTGTTCCAAATCTTTGTCCGTCAAAACCTGAAACTGTATTTCTGCTAAACTCATTTTTGATGATGATGTGAGAGTGACATAGTATATTTAATTTACGGCTGAGATAGACAAATGAAAGAGAATAATCTTTTTTTATTTTTGTTTATCTTTACCAACTTAGCATTCCAAATTGTAAAATTATAGACCACTACGCCGTTTTACCTCAGTTTATGACCTGGTATGTCCAGGTGGAGACCAACGTTTCCGTTTCCGTTTCCGAGTACAAAAGCTCGGTTTACTACCACTGGAAATCTGTCGGTTTCCTCATAATTCAAGTATAGATCAAAAAACTTGATTGGCAGTCACCAACGCAGTAGCCTTGTTATTATCTATGATAATAATTTAATCTTCTTTGAGCAAGGATTTATCAAAATGGGAGCAAAAATACTTATCCTTCTACAAGGTAGGGTTCTTCAATCTAGTATTTAGTTTAGGGTCTTAGGGAAAGGTTAATTAAATACTTTTGCCTTCCCCCCTTATCTCCCCAGGGCTGTTTCAAAGTAAAAAATTAGGTTAACTGAGATTAAGTAAGAGTAAAAGATACAAGGATTTTTTTCTATTAGTTAAAACTTTATGAACAAAAATCCCCCCATCTCCCTCTCCCCCTATCTCCCGCTCTTTTTTCTTTCTCGAAAATGAAACAGCCCTGCCTTATCTCCCCATCACCGTAAGAGTTGAATATATTAAACCCCTACCACCTGCAACCTGACACCTAACCTTATCGGATATTCTTAAACCGAATTGAGGTTATTTATTCTTTAGGAGTAGCAACATCCCCCACTTTAAAACCATTCCCCGAAATAATTTTCCCCAGACTGGAAGAAGTATCGACATCATATAATTCAACAACACCAATAGCAGTAGTTAAGCGACGAATAACTTTCCCCGTTTCTGGGTCTTTTATTTCTTTCCCAACTCTTTCTATAGAAACTTTCATTCCTGTACGGTAGCCATCTTGAGAGCCTTTATTTAAAACAACTGTCCCCCCACTCACATCGGCAACAACAGCATCGATATTAGGTAAAACTTTTGGCACAGCCGCTAATTTAGCTTCATTTTCTGACATTTTAGAAACAATACCTTTTACTGCTTCTTGAGTAGCAACAGTTAGTAGCTTTGTTTCATTACTTGTACTTGTTCCTCCGCCAATAGTAAAAACTCTAACATTGTCATCAGATTGGTTTGCAACTCCTTTACCCTCGGCTGTCATCAAAATTTCCCCAGTATTGGTGTTAACAATACGAGAATTGAGGGTTACATAGGCTTCAGAACTTTCATTACCTACACTTACCCCAAATAAACCAAAGTTAGAACCTCTTTTTTCAATATCAAATTGGGTAACTGAACCTATTACCACCATTTCAACTCCTAGTAAGCGTCCGATTTCGGCGGCGGTACTAGCATCTACTCTACCACTAGCTCCTAAATTTTGTTCTGCGAGAATTGCATCCAAGCGACTTCTTTCGATAACTCGATATTTTCCTGTTTCTACCAGTTGGTTGACTATCATATCGCTAACACCCTTTGCTCCGCCATTAAAATAGCTTAACCAAGTAGGATTACTAACTGCACTATAGTCAAAGTCTAATACTGCTACTCTAATTTTTTCATCGTTAGTGGTTTGAGCAACAATTGACGGGGAGGGATTTGCTTTTACAAAATTGATGTTAGTTTCTATAGCGAAGGCGGATAATAATATGCCTATCAACAGAAAGGAAAAATTCTTAGGGTAAAAATGTTTTTTCATAGCTCTTTATTCTGTATATTACGTTTTCAAACAACTGATCACAAAATACAACATCTTTATACTAATATGCTTATTTTTTCTCTAATTCAGGATAAGATTAATTAGTTAGTATTGAAAAAAAACCTTACCCAAATTAATAATCATTGGGGTTTTCAATTGTTTATTGTCTAAATAAAAAATCTATGACAGAGAATAATAGTCTTCAACAAAATTTGACTGCGGCAGAAAAGGAAGAAATAATAAGATCGTTGCTACATAAGGAGGGATGTTGGGTAGATTGGGGGAAAGCCTGTCAGAAATTACATGACAATGGGGTTAGTAATCAAGAAATATTTGAACAAACGGGATTACAAAATAGTCATCAAAACTTAGTTATTGTTGCGAGTAAAGTTTTTGAGAGTTTAAAACAACAAGAGGCAGAAGAGGATTTATTAGAGTATTATCGAGGCCCTCGTTCTGATGTATTATATGAGCTAAGAATTTTAAATCATCAAGAGAGGTTATCGGCGGCGAAGTTAGTCCGAGAAAAAAATCTCGATGTAGATGGGGCAAAGGAGATTGCAAAGGCAATGAAGGAGTTTTCCCACTTAAGTCAACCTCCTAGTGGTTTTACTCTTAATCCGGGAGATGCGGTGGCATATCAATATTGGAAAAATGCTCGTCAGAAAAAAACTTTGGCGGATAAAGCCCGTTTGATTGCAGAAGGGTTAAAATATGCTCAGTCTGCTACTGCTAGGCAACAAATTGAGAGTTTATTAACGGATATTGCCCAGACTCCTCAACAAAATGCTCCGTTATTACCAATGTATCGTTTGGAAAGTGATGAGGAGTTACCTTGTATTTTACCAGTGGCAGGAAGATTTCCTTTGAGAGTTAGAGATTTAGATCATGTTCCTATTTTAGATGCGATCGAACCTTTTGGAGTTGTGAATGTAAAAAATAGTGTTTCTGTGGTGACAATTCCTAGTTGGCAAGTAATTCTGAAGGCGGAAAAACCTGCTGTAATTTTTTGTCAGGGGAAAGATTTACCGAAAGAAACTCAAAATAAGTCAGAAGAATTATTAATAGTGGTTGATTTAGCTGTAACGGAATGGAATGCAAATCATTATTTTTTGACAGAAGAGGATGATAATTTGATTTTCAAGTGGTTTAATTCTTCTCCTCAACAACGAATATTAGGTCAGTTATTAGTTATATTAAGACCGAAAAAAATTCTTGATGAAGGTAATTTAACTCAACCTTGGCAAATGGATGATTAATAATTAGCAATCAAAGGGTAAGGGGTAAACCCCTCTATGTCTCCTCTTTTAAGGGGAGAAGGTGATTAAACATTATTAACATCGTTTGCTTAATTCTCCATCTTTGTTAACAATAAATTCGTTGTCACGCCATTTAATTTGATTACCAAATAACGCTTTTATCCATATATATAAGTTAATAAAATCAACAAGTATAGTTAATCCTAAATACTGATAACAGGTTGAATTTTTTAAATATTTTATTCCTACTTGATAGGCTAAATTTAACCTCAAAAAATAAGTAATTATTAATAGTAAAAATGCAAAAAATTTAAAGTTACTTATACAAAGAAATATGGTACTTGTGGCAATTCCTTGAGTGAAAATCATTCCTATATAACCCCAAAAACGCTGAACTCGAATACACTTTAACCAACGTATTTGCCTAGTTAAATAGTTTATAAATGTTTCTTTTCCTACATGGTGGGTAACTATATAATTCACTAATTTAACTTGATAACCTAATTTTGTTGGGAGGTTTCCCAATAAAAAATCGTCGGCAATATTATTAATTAATTGATCAAAATTACCAATTTCTTCTAAAACCTTTTTTCTAATTACAATCGTTGAGCCAAAAGCAAATTTCACCCCTTCTAATTTTTTTGCGGTTATAACTCTAGGAATGAAATTACCGCTCATATTTAAGGATTCTAAAATAGAGACAAGGTGATTACCGATAGATTCATAAAGACAGGTGACAACGGCTATTTTTTCTTCTTGAAAAGGTTGAATAATGGTTTTTAAATAGTCTGCTTTAACTTCTATGTCACTATCTGCAATTAAAATAAAATCATAATCACAATGAGGTAAGCCGTTGACTAAATTACTAGCTTTATAATTATAGCCAAAGATGCGATCGCACACTATTAATTGTAAATCTTTTTCTGGAAAAGAAGCGATTAATTCCTGTACTAAAATGATAACAGGATCATTAACATCTCTAACACAAAAAATAATCTGATATTGAGGGTAGTTTTGTTGAATAAAAGAGGTTAAATTTTCCCTTAAATTATCTTCTAAACCACATAATGGCTTAAGGATAGAAATGCCAGGGGAGAAACTTTCATTTATATCTATTTCCTCCTCAAAAAAACTTTTTACCCCATAGATACTATATACATAAAATGCGATCGCACCCAAGATTACAGGTAAAAAAAAACATTAACAATCATGATAGATAATTATGAAAGGGCAAAGGCAATTAAGAATTAGTAATTAAGACAAGGCAAGAGGCAAGAGGCAATAGGCAATGGTGAATAGTGAATAGTTGATAATTACTTCTCTCATATTCCTGACACCTGACACCTAAAACCTGAAACGTGAAACCTCTTTCCTCACTTCCCAACATTCCAACCTCCTATTTCTCCTCATCAGACATTAAAACGGAATAACATCACATCTCCCTCTTGTACAATATACTCCTTACCCTCAGAGCGCACCAAACCTTTTTCCTTTGCCGCCGTCATACTACCACAGTCAACCAAATCTTGATAACTAACTGTTTCCGCACGGATAAAACCTCTTTCAAAATCAGAATGAATCACCCCCGCCGCTTGAGGTGCAGTCATACCCGCTAAAATAGTCCAAGCACGGGTTTCTGTTTCCCCTGTAGTTAAATAAGTGCGCAATCCCAGTAAATCATAAGTAGCTTGAATTAAAGACTGCAAACCACCTTCACTAACCCCTAAAGATTCTAAAAACTCGGTTTTTTCTTCGGGAGATAATTCCACCAATTCAGATTCCACTTGTGCAGAAATTATCACCACCTTAGCATTTTCTGTTTCTGCTTGTTGCTTAACTTGATTTACCCAGTCGTTACCTGTTGCTAAATCTTCATCACTAACATTTGCCGCATAAATAACAGGTTTTGCAGTCAATAATCCTAGAGGTTTGATAATCGCTTTTTCTTCCTGTGTTAATTCCACTAAACGGGCAGGTTTACCCTCATTGAGTATGGGCAAAATTTTCTCTAAAATTTCCACTTCTTCTCCTGCCTCTTTCTCCTTTTTAGCCTGTTTTCTCTGTCTCTCAAGGCGTTTTTCTACCTGAGATAAATCCGCTAAAGATAACTCCAAATTAATTACATCCATATCACGGAGAGGATCAACAGAACCAGAAACATGGATAATATCATCATCATCAAAACATCTTACCACATGGACGATCGCATCGACTTCTCTAATATTAGCTAAGAATTGATTACCTAATCCTTCTCCTTTACTTGCCCCTTTCACTAAACCTGCAATATCCACAAACTCAATACGGGTAGGAACTATTTTTTGGGATTTAGACAATTTTGCCAAGACTTCCAAACGCTCATCAGGCACAGCTACAACCCCCACATTCGGTTCAATGGTACAAAATGGAAAATTTGCCGCCGTAGCTTTTGCATTGGCTACCACAGCGTTAAAAAGGGTTGATTTGCCCACATTTGGTAATCCAACAATTCCCGCTCTTAACATAAACTTCTTTTTCTCTTACTAATCCAAACCTTATTATTAAGCATTTCAGGACTAATGGTCAATCCGAGTTAAAAGTTCACCTGAGTTTGATATAACATTGTCGGTTAAGGTAGGCAATGGGCGGCTATTAAATAATAATCTATAAACTTTTAGTTTTTCTCCTACTATAAACCTTATAATATATGGGACAAATTATGACAAAAATGAATTTTTTATAAATTAACAGTTTTTATTTCACCTGACACATGAAACCTTTTCCTAAGCAGGGTTTTTTCAAAGTCAGGGCAAAATCATCTTGCCCTCACCCCCAACCCCTCTCCCACAGTAGAGGGGGGCGTTTTTTCTTAATAATTGATTAATTAATACTTAAAAACTCCTGTATCTGTTACTATTTGTTAACCTGAGTTTTGGATAAGCTGAAAGCAGACCAACTCGTAGTCAAAAAACCTTATAGCTTCTTAGAAATAACGATAAAATTGCCTTAATCCGAACTGACTTAAACAAGGGGCTTAAGCCCCTTGCCTAGGTCAGAAGAAAGCCCCTTGCTAAAAACCCCTACCACCTGCAACCTGCAACCTGACACCTGACACCTAACCTTATCGGAAATTCTTAAACCGAACTGAGGTTATTTGTTAGTTTCAAAAATTGACATTTTTGAGAATGAAAAAACCCTGTTTCCTAAGCAATAATTGACACGATGAGAAGTAAGAGAGCCACTTTTCTTCTTCAAAAAATTATAGCTCAAATCATCAATGCCCATTTATTTTCTGCCAAAATCCGCAGGAATTTCTCCCCATTCTTTACTATTCCATTTCAAAATTTTATTAGGATAACTATTATTTGATAACCATTCTAAAGCTCTATCTACTAAGTTAAATATTTCTTCATTACTTGAATTCCTTATTAAAGTTGTTTTGATTTTTTTATTTTTCACCCACGAAATAGCTGTGCGAGAATCGGAGTAAATAGGTATATTTTTATTTTGTTTCTTGAGATACGCTAAACCGTGAACAATAGCTAAAAATTCGCCTAAATTATTAGTGCCATTATTCATAGGACTTTTGTGGAAAATTTCCTCATGGGTTTTAGTATCAACTCCTCGATATTCTACTATACCCGGATTACCTAAACAAGAAGCATCAACACAAATACTATCGATAATGATAGAAGAAGGGGTTAATTTTTCTTGGCTAAGTTTATTTAAGTTTCTGCTGTTTTGTAAAGATTTTACTGTAGTATTTCCTTGAGAATTAAAAGCACTTTCTGCTTCTAAAAGAGTTTTATAAGACTTATATCTAGCTCCACTAAAATTGATAACTTGTTGCTCACATTCTTTCCATGTATTAAAAATACCTGTTTTTCTACCTTGCCAAACAACATAATATTTTTTATTATTTTTACTCATTTCATTAATTTTTGAAACATTAACCTAACACTCTACTCCTGACAAATTTATACTATCGAAAATTTTGTATTGAACACAAGTTATTTAAAAATTAGTCCGCTTTAAAAAAGTTTTAAGACGATCACTTTTTGGTTGAGAAAAAATTTGATGGGGATTCCCCATTTCTTCTATAATTCCTTGATTAAAGAATAAGACTAAGTTAGAAACATCTCTAGCAAATTGCATTTCATGGGTAACGACAATCATTGTCATTCCTTCTTCTGCCAATTGTCTCATAGTAGTAAGAACTTCGCCTACTAATTCTGGGTCTAAAGCGCTGGTAGGTTCATCAAATAGAATAATATCCGGTTGCATACATAAACTGCGGGAAATAGCAACTCTTTGTTTTTGCCCCCCAGAAAGTTGTTGAGGATAAAAATTAGCTTTGCTAGATAATCCCACTTTATCAAGGTAGTGCAGAGCCATTTCTTTTGCTTCTTGTGGGGATTTTTTTAATACTTTTTGGGGTGCTAGTGTGAGGTTATCTAAAATTGTCAGGTGAGGAAATAAATTAAAATGTTGAAAAACCATACTTACTTTACTTCTTAGCTGACGCAGTTTATTATTGCTGATAGTATGATCTGAAATATCAATACCCATGACTTGTAAAGTACCAGATGTAACACTTTCAAGACGATTTAAACAACGAATAAATGTAGTTTTACCGCAACCTGAAGGTCCGATAATTGACACCACATCCCCCTGATGAAATTGAACATTAACACCTTTTAAGACTTCTAAAGTACCATAACTTTTATGGAGATTTTCACAGATAATGATTGGCAAAGAGGATTTCGTCATAAGATGGAATTTTCCGATAATAAACTAATATAGTATGCTCAAGTATTTTTTTCGCCACCGAAAATCTAAAGTAATTATATTTGGATTTCTGATTTTTGTTTGTATATTATTGACTACCTTTAACCCTTTTGAGAAAAAATCTTTTGCCAATGAGTCTATATCTTTTACTGTAGGCACAGAGCCGACTTTTCCCCCTTTGGAAATGCCTTCAGCAACGGGTAATGGTTTAGAGGGTTTTGATATTGATTTGATGAATGCGATTGGCAAGGAGGTGGGTTTAAATATTGTTTTTGAGTCTATGCCTTTTGATGGGTTAATTCCTGCTTTACAGTCTAATACCATTGATGCGGCCATTGGTGGTATTACTATTACCCCTGAAAGGGCAAAATCCGTTCGTTTTTCTAGTCCTTATTTTAAGGCAGGATTAGCCATCGCCGTGCAACAAAGTAATGAGGTCATTAAAAATTATGATGATTTAAAAGGAAAAAAAATTGCTGTTGCTATAGGTACTACAGGTGCGATCGCAGCTTCAAAAATCCCCAATGCCCAAGTCATTACCTTTGATTCTGCGGTATTGGCATTACAAGAATTAGTCAATGGCAAAGTAGATGCAGTGTTAAACGATACTCCTGTGACTCTTTATGCCATAAAAGATGCAGGTTTACAGAAAATAAAAATTGTGGGAACAGTTGAAGAAGAAGAATACTATGGAATAATCTTACCCAATAATTCTGACAAAGTGGCTTTGATTAACTATGGTTTGTATGAAATTTTACGCAACGGAAACTATAACGCAATTTATAGGAAATGGTTTTCAGGAGAACCAACAAACTTACCGATAATAGCCCCTTCATTGATCGCTAGTGCTAATTCTAGCAGTAATAACACTCAAAATAATCCTAATTTAACAAATCAACCCCTAGCCTTACTATTAATACAAAAACTGCCTCAAGGGGCGTTAGTTACCATTACTTTAACATCCTTTTCTATCTTCTTTGGCTTAATTGGTGGTTCGTTAATCGCTTTTGGTTTAATTTCCCGAAGAAAAATTCTTAAAACCATATTGCGCATATATGTTGAGTTTTTCCGAGGTACACCCATGTTAGTACAATTGTTTATTATTTATTTTGGATTACCTGCCTTTTTTCAAGGTATTGGGCTATCTTGGAGTTTACAAAGGTTTCCTGCCGCAATTATTGCTTTAAGTTTAAATGTGACTGCCTATCTAGCAGAAATTATTAGGGGCGGAATAGAATCCATTGATTCGGGGCAGTGGGAAGCCTGTGAGTCTCTAGGAATGAATTATTGGCAAACGATGAAAGAGGTTATTTTACCTCAAGCATTCCGAAGAATTTTACCGCCTTTAGGGAATGAATTTATCACTTTGATTAAGGATACCAGTTTAGTGGCAGTAATTGGTTTTGCTGAGTTATTCAGACAAGGGCAGTTAATTGTGGCAACTACTTACCAGTCTTTTGCTGTATATATTACCGTTGCTTTAGTTTATCTATGTTTAACAACCTTATCTTCTTTTATCTTCAAATGGACAGAAAGGAGGTTGAAAATTTTGAATTAAAAAAAGGCAAAGTTGAAGGGGTAACAGGCAAACCCCCCTTTATCCCCCATTCCCCAACACCTTACACCTGCAACCTGAAACCTGACACCTGAAATCTCATTTCCTCAATACCCAAAACATTTTTATTTGTTCGACAAAATAATTAGTTGCTGAGAAAGAAGCGATCGCACCTGTGGTAAAGTGAAGTTAGTTTGACCAAGAATATCTGTTACCGTTAAATTGGCGGTGGGATTCTTCGCACAATATTGCATAAAAGTAAACTCCTCATCATCAATGGTGACAGGCTTAAATTGATAGTCTAATAAACTTTTACTTTCCCAACCATATAAACAAGGATTTAATTCTGGTTTAGCCTTTCCTAACAACTCATCATCCTGCCAATCATACTTTGGTAAAGGAGGTTTAGCTAAGAAAAATTCATAGTGGGTGATAGACTCAGGATCAAGTAATTCAATTAAACGATAACGTTGTATAGGGTTGAGATTTTCTGCTCGACTCATTAAGTCAGGATTTTTGCCGATGAGTCTCTCAATTTGCCATATATCAGGATTGGAAAAACCAATAAATTCTAAACTCGAACTATGAATAAAATCGAATAAAGTATCAATATTGTAATCTGTTTCGCAAGGATGGACATACATATCTGCAAAACATTCATCCCTTTGATTTTCCCACTGCCATCTTTCTTTTTCTCGTTTCACTAAACGATTATTTTCTGGTAAAGTAGCAAATATTTCTCTCCCTACTTTTACTCCATCCTTATAGTCTCCTATCTTATCATTTTGTAAAAGTGCGATCGCTTTTTGCATTAATTGAATTTCCCATCTACCTAACTCCCCATAGACGAAAATGTGCATAATCCCACCCTCTGCCAACTTTTCCCCTAGGGCTTTAATACCCGCCTTGGGATCTGGTAAATGATGTAATACACCCACACAATTAATTAAATCAAAATGTCCCTCTAACGTAACTGCCGACTCAATAGGTAACTGTTTAAAAGTTATACTACCGTGAAAATTAGCTAAAACTCCTGATTTCTCCAAGCGTTTCTGTGCCGTAGCTAAAGCATTTTCGCTGATGTCGATAGCAATTATTTCTGCGTAGGGATTATGTAAAATTAAGTACTCTGTACCAGAACCTGTACCACAACCTGCATCTAAAATACGGATTTTGTCGTTATCAGGTTTAATGCCAGTACAAAAATTATAAGCTGATTGATAGTGCCAACGCCAATTATAACCAGTCGGTGGTTCATCAAGTAAAGGGTCAGGAGGAAAAGGATATGTGTTATAAAGTTCTTGAACGGCTTTTCTTAACTCAGACATTATATTTATTATTTTTTAATATTAAGGTTATATTTTTCCTTACTATTATTTCTTAGAATGAAGATAAATTTCAATCACAATAGTCATTAAATTCAGGAAAAAAATGTTTAAAAAAGTTGCTTCAGATGTACTCGGTTTAAGTGATATTGGTCAAGTAATTTCCCCTAAAGATTATGATAAAGTAGCCTCTGATGATTACGTTTTACACGAAGATGGGGAAAAAATTTATTTCCTAATCAAATCTCAAAGTGATGAATATTGCTTTACAAACTACGCTTTAATTCATCTTGATGGAACTTCTGCAACTAGCAAAAAACGTTTATTAAAAAGATATAGTTACAAAAATAATCATTTCAGCGATATTAAATTAGAAACGGCTGGTACTGTTGATTTAGATATAGAAATAAAATTTAATTTAGGTAGTAACTCTTATTCAATAGATGTGCGAAAACAAGATATAGAATATCTGAAAGATTTGTATAAAAGTCTAATAAAAATTAGTAGTATTCAAAAGGAAAATGCCCTTTATTTAGAACTAGCTGAGAAAAGTTTAAATATTGCTTCTAATGTTTTAACACCTTATCATCAAGAGTCCACTGAGCAACAGTTTAAAGCTATTAATTCCTATACTTTTAATTGGCTAAGAAAAACTCATCAAGCCTTTAATAAAAAGGATTTTAGTGATGTATTTTTAATGTTTATTAATAATTAATTTTAGTTAGACGTTGCTTAAAAGTGTTTTAGTTAACTCAAGTTCGATATAAATTTTTTGGTTAGGGTAGGCAACGGGCAAAGGTAAATAGTGAATAGTGAATAGTGAATAGTGAATAGTGAATAGTGAATAATTAATAATTAATAACTCCGAACACTCATTACCCATTACTCGTTACTTATTACTTTCTCCAACACCTGCAACCTGAAACCTGACACCTTGTCTCCCTCTCCCCTCATCACCCCATCCCCTCAACACCGTAAGAGTTGAATATATTTCCCCTACCACCTGAAACCTAACCCCAAACTCGTCTTCCTTAACCTCCTACTAATTACTCTACTGGTGCAAAGAGTCTAGTTGATCCCAAATAGCTTGTAAAAGGCGATCGCATCCTTTTTGTGTTACAGCAGAAATAAGAAAAATAGGATCTTTTGTTACTGTTTTAAATTCTTCTATAATCTCATTTTGACGACTATCGTCCAAAGTATCTATCTTATTTAAGCCAATAATTTGAGGGCGATCGCCCAATCCTTTGTCATAGGCTTGTAATTCGTTTTGAATAATATTATAGTCATGGAGTGGATCATCACTATTAATATCAACCAGATGTAATAAAACTCTCGTGCGCTCAATGTGTCTTAAAAAATCATGACCCAAACCAATCCCCAGGGAAGCCCCTTCAATTAACCCCGGAATATCCGCAAAAACTGTACCATCTCCCGTCGGTTTACGCACAACCCCCAAATTGGGTACTAAAGTAGTGAAAGGATAATCAGCAATTTTAGGACGTGCCGAGGATAAAGCAGAAATTAAAGTGGATTTACCCGCATTAGGAAGCCCAATAATGCCAACTTCCGCTAGTAACTTCAATTCTAACCTTAACTGTCTGTAATCCCCCTCTAAACCGGGTAAAGCATACTCTGGGGCTCGATTACTGTTACTCAGAAAATGCTTATTACCTAAGCCCCCTTTGCCTCCCTTCGCAATGACGAAGGTTTGTTCATTATCTACTAAATCAACAATCAATTCATCGGTTTCTAAATCATAGACCATCGTACCACAAGGCACTTCTAAAATTAAATCCTTACCCGATGCCCCTGTGCAATTATTGGGACCTCCTCTTTTACCATCTTCCGCCTGAAAATGACGAGCATATTTAAAGTCTAATAGGGTTTGTAACCTATTTACAGCCTTGAGAATAATTGAACCTCCTCTGCCACCATTACCCCCTGCGGGGCCTCCGGCTGGTACATATTTTTCTCTCCGAAAAGCAACTATCCCATCTCCTCCTTTCCCTGCTTGTACCTCAATTTTAACTTGATCAATGAATTGCATAAGTTGTATTGCTTTATTTTTTACCCCAAACATTTAATTGTATCTTATTTTAATAACGAAGAAACTATTAGTATGTTAATCCTTGGGTTTATAGTAATTAATCGAACTTGATACAAGATAGTTGAATAATTTTCGTTAAGCTAAGGTTACAATAAACTTTTTTCGCAACTATATTTTTTCTTTGTATGAATAAAGCCCAGAATTTATTTAAAAATATTCCTTTTTTGGTTGAAGGAGAGGAGTTTTTAGAACTTCTGAAATGTCGTAATATTGCGATCGAAAGAATTGTTAGCAGTGAAAAGCCCGATAATAAAATTTATAAACAACTTCAAGATGAATGGGTTATTTTAATTAGAGGAGAGGCAACATTAAAAATAAATGATAATGTGATTAATATCAAGGCAGGAGATTATGTTTTTATTCAGGCTCAAACTCCCCATCAGGTACTCACTACTTCTAATAATTGTTTGTAATTGTTTGTGGTTAGCTATACATATTTATCCTTAATTTTCATTCTATATTTTGTCTTTTTCTAGTTGTAATGATTGTAAAAATTGATTAATAGTTTGATTAAATTCATCAGGTTCAACAATAAAAGCCCAATGATTTCCTTTAACTTTAGCTATCTGTAAATTGGTCAAATATTGTTTATAGGGGCTAATTTGCCATGATGTTCGATTTAATCCTTTTTCTGGAAGAACTAATAAACTAGGTAGGTCTAATTTAGTTGTTAATCCTTTCTCTTTCATGACATCTTCAAAAATTTCGTTACGAGCGGCTTGAGAAAATTTACTACTCCAATAACCATCTTTTTTTTGTTCAATACCATAGTTAAATATTTCTTGTTGCCAAGGTGTCCAACCTTGATATTGCTTGAGGGTTTTTGCTGTTTTTTCTATGGATAAATAATCAGGAAATAACTGCATTAATTTAAGAAAAGGCAGAACTTTATAAAGAATAGGGAAAGTAAGACTGAAGAAAGAAGGCATAGAGTTGATAAAGAAAGGATCTATGAGGGTTAAACTTTGACATAATTGAGGATTTTGTGTTGCCCAAATACAAGCTATTTTTGCACTCCAAGAGTGAGCAATTATATGGGCTTTTTGCCAGTTAAAATGTTGATAAATTTTTGATAAATCCTCTAAATAATCATCTTTAAAATATCCTGTTTTTGGTTTACTGCTATCTCCATGACCTCTTAAATCAGGGGCGATAATATGATAATTCCTATTATTTGTTGATAAAAATTCTCCTAATTTTTGCCAAACTAAGCAATTATCAGCCATGCCATGTAACAACAGTATATTTTGTGATTTTCCCTCTAATAATCCTTGATTTTTCCACTCTAAATAAGCTAAATTTAGATTCCCTAATGCTAGTTTTTCTCTATTCATTCTCGATTTTTTTAGTTTGCAATAGATTTTTCTTGTAATTTCACAGAGGGAGAAGCACTACCATAGTTAACTCTGCACCCCATATTAAATAAACTTGTACCACACTCCAGAGGCACTATTTGATTATCTAATTTTGCACTACAACTGATATATTTATCATCATTACTATCTTGCATCATACAATCGATCGCCTCTGCTTGAGCATGATTTGCCCATCCTTTTAAACTCTGTAAAGCAATGATATGTTTCCAAAAGAAAATAACCCATAAAGACGATATAAGTGCGATCGCAGCTATAATTACTTTTAATTGCCAACTAAAAATAAAAGATTTAATCTGATTAAATAAATTGCCTGACTCTTTTGTTTCAACAGTTTCAGAAGGTGCAAAAACATTTTTGTCGGGGGAAGATTCTTGATTTTTTTGTTGATTATTGACATTATCACTCATAATTTTTACCTCAGAAATTTATCTTTCTAGTTCTGATCATAATCAAATTCCAAAAAGATGAAATCAAATAACAATTGACATAGTTCGACTCTTTCTGAAAATTACTTTTTATTTCTTAAAAAAAATTCATATAAGTAATAATCTGTTATAATTCTTAACTAATAATTTCATAAAAATTAATAATAACTAAAGGAGTAATAATTTCATGGCTGGTTTATTCGGCTTATTTGGTAGGAAAAATAGTAATCCCCAACCCTCTCAACCCGCTCAACCTAAAGATGCGTATTTCTTAGATCCCGATTCTGCAAAAACTTTCGGAGATATTGACTATATGCGCAAATCTAAAACTGTAAGAAGAACTTTCCCCAAAACTGCGAGTAATCCTAGCGGTGGAGAATTAGTACAAGAAGTATCTTCCACAAAAATGGCGAAGAAAAACCCCAATCAATTTGGTGGCTCTAATAGTTCTTCCAATATCAATTCTACTCCTTCCACTAGCAATAATACAGAATCATCCCCCAGTTTTTCAGATCAACGCCGTAATACTGATACCAATATGGATATGTTCCGTAATATGGCGAAGAAAATCAAGAAATAATTAGGGGTTGAAAGTTCGGAAAGAGGTGTCAGATTTCAGGTATCGGGTTTCAGGTTTCAGGTTTCAGGTGTCAGGTTGCAGGATGTTAGGGGGATGAGGAGATGAGGAGATGAGGGGAGAGGGAGAGGGAGAGCGGGGGAAGTAGGGGCTTAGGGTGGCAGGGGTTGAATATATTCAACCATTACGGGAAATTTCTTTTTTATCTAACTCCTAACTCCTAACTCAAATTATTGCCCCTTGCCCGCTTACTTAGCTTGTAATAAATTCACCAGTTTGGAAATTTGCTCTGGATTAAATACCTTGTGAATGGTTTCGGCGGCAATTACAGGGTCAACGGTGACTAAAACCTGTGGTAATTTAGAATGAGCTAATTGTTCTAAGCCCTGAGATGGTGTTATTTCCGAGCCTTTTCCTACTTCTAGGCAGTCTCCTGCTAATTTTACTTCTTTGATGATGACTGGAGCTAACAAACGATAGGAATGTTTTGGGTTGCCAATGGCGAGTCTGGCACACTTAAGAAGATTTTGCCAACCGTTTTCTGCTGGAGCTAGTTTCACTAATTTATCACACATTCCCTGCAATTGTTGTCGATTATTGGGGGTGGCATCCTGTTTGAAAATCACAAGCATTTGCTGTAAAATTTGCCTAACCTGCATCGTAATCTCATCGCTAGGAATTGCCGTTAAAGACGGAGTGGAAGAGCGGACAGAGGCAGAGGTAATCTTTTGAACATCGGGGCTTTCTCCTGCCACTAATTGCTCAATGTAGTTAAGTAATTCAACAAAATGGGGTTCGGCTTCTTTCATTATCTCTTCTCCTTCATCCTCAGACAAGCCAAAAGGTCCTTGGAGACGTTCTAATAAGTCTTGTAGAATATCGTAGGCTTTGAGAAAGAGACTTTCTAGGGTTGAATCTGGTTCAATGGTTTCATCTCTAAGAATTTTAAAAGCATCTTCGAGACGGTGGGATGTTTTTTGGATACTGGTAAAGTTGAGCATTGCCGCACCTCCTTTAATGGAGTGGGCCGCCCTAAATAGTTCGTTAATTCTTTCTTCGTCATTGATGGCGGATTCTAGGTCTAAAATCCCTTTCTCAATGGTTTCTAAATGTTCTTTTGCTTCCTCAATGAAGTAGCCGACAATCTTCTCATTATTCGCACTATCCATAATTTTTTACTCCCACATAGTGAAAACCGTCTTTAACTGTTTGTTTATAATAATAACTGATACTTTTATCTTCAGGTTACTAAATCTCTTATGCGCGATCGCCCCATTTATTTAGATGGACACGCTACCACACAAGTTGATGAACGAGTAATTAAGGCTATGATGCCCTATTTTACTGAATATTTCGGTAATCCTTCTAGTAATGCCCATGTTTATGGTTGGGAGGCTCAGGCGGGGGTGAAAAAAGCGAGAGATGCGATCGCATCTGCCATTAATGCTGAACCAAGGGAAATTATTTTTACCAGTGGTGCAACAGAAGCTAATAATCTAGCTATTAAGGGAGTTGCTGAAGCCTATTTTCAGAAAGGCAGACATATTATTACAGTAGAAACCGAACATAGAGCAGTCATTGAACCCTGTGAGTATTTGCAAAGTCTTGGTTTTGAGATTACTTTTCTACCTGTAGAAAAAAACGGTTTATTAAACTTAGAATTACTAACAAAAACTATCAGAGAAGATACTATTTTAGTGTCAGTTATGACGGCTAATAATGAAATAGGAGTAATTCAAGATATAGAAAAAATAGGGGCTATTTGTCGTGAAAACGAAGTTATTTTTCATACTGACTCTGCCCAAGCCATTGGCAAAATTCCCCTTGATGTGCAGAAAATGAATGTTGATTTAATGTCTTTTACTGCCCACAAAATTCATGGTATAAAAGGAATTGGGGCATTATATATCAGAGCAAAAAATCCCAGAGTAAATATCGCCTCTCAAATTCAAGGGGGAGGACAAGAAAGAGGTTATCGATCTGGTACACTATGTACACCGCAAATAGTGGGTTTTGCTGAAGCGATAAACATCGCTCTAAAAGAGATGGAGCAAGAAAATCAAAGACAAAAAAATTTAAGAGATTATCTGTGGCAAGAATTAAAGCAATTAGATGGTATTTACTTAAATGGAGACTTAAATCAACGATTAGCAGGAAATTTAAATATTAGTGTTGAGGGAGTAAATGGATCTGCATTATTATTAGCATTACAGTCTCAAATTGCCGTGTCATCTGGTTCTGCTTGTTCTTCAACATCCACTAAACCTTCTCATGTTTTAAAGGCTTTGGGGTATTCCGATGAGTTGGCAAGGGCTTCGTTACGATTTGGCATTGGACGTTTTAACACTTTTGAGGAAATTAAGGAAACCGCTAGTTTCACTCTACAAACTATTAAAACTCTGAGAAGATGAATTACAACTAATCTGAGTTCAATAGATACCTCCAACAAGAGGTATTTTAAGGGAACCAAGCCCTAACTACAAAAAATTAAAAATAAGTTCTGGAGATGTCTAATATAAAATTATCGGTGTTGAATTGAAAAGGTGTCAGGTGTCGGGTGAAAGAATTTATCTTGTAAGAGGCTATGGAAAAGGAAATTATTATTATTGGTGGGGGTATTGGGGGATTAACTCTGGCTCGTGCTTTACAGTTAAAGAGAATTGATTTTCAATTATATGAACAGGCAAAGTCTTTTGAGGCTCTAGGCTATGGTTTGCAAATTAGTCCCAATGTGGTTCGAGTTTTTCAACAATTAGGATTAGATAAGGAGTTAGAAGCCATTTCTCATCGTTGTTATGGTTTTCAGTTAAAGTCTTTTGATTCTGATAGGGAAATTGCGTCTTGGCAATTAAATCAAACAATTCCTTACTATCAATGTCGCCGAGCAGATTTGCACCAGTTACTATATGATTCTATTGAAGATAAAAGTAGAATTCATTTTTGCCAACGGTTAACAGATTATCACCAAGAGGAAGAGAGCTTATATTTTAGCCTTGAAAATGATCCTCAAAAGTATTCTGCTAAGGCTTTAATCGGAGCAGATGGAGTGCGATCGCATCTTAGAAAGTCCTTATTTCCCAATTATGAGGCGAAATACTCAGGTTATTTTGCATTTAGGGCAATTTTGCCATTTTCTGAAAAATATCGACCTTTATGGGGCAAAGCTACCGTTTGGATGGGGAAAAATCATCATGTTGTTGCTTATCCTAATGAAAATAAACAGATAGGGAAGTGTTGGTTAAATTTAGTGTTAGTGGTAAGAGAAAAAAATTGGCAGGAGGAGGGGTGGGCTATTACTGCGGATAAACAAGAAATTTGGCAACGTTTTGGGAATAAATCACCCTTACTTGATGAAATTTTGCAAGATTTAGGCAAAACGGAGGAAACCTGTTATAAATGGGGCTTATTCACCCATCAACCCCTACCCTATTGGTCAAAAGGAAAAGTAACTCTGTTAGGGGATGCCGCTCATCCTATGTTACCATTTCAAGCCCAAGGAGCAGGAATGGCTATCGAGGATGCTTATGTTTTAGCAAATTGTTTGTCTCTGGAAACAAAGATAGAAACCGCCTTATTCAAATATCAACAATTACGCCAAGAAAGAGCGACTAAAGTTCAACAAACATCACGAAAAAACGCTGACATATTCCACGCTACAGGCATAAGTGCGATCGCTCGTGATATTGCATTAGGCTTGGCAGTGACGGTAAATTCTAATTTAATCAATCTTAAAACTGCGTGGATATATGATTATGATGTCACTAACCTAGGCTATATAAGTAAAAAAACCTAATAACTCAGCGAATTTGAATTCTGCAAGAATTCTCATAAGGTAAGGACATTTTTCGGTAGAATAGACCAAGAATAAAATCATTAGGAGTATATAAAAAAGTGTTAACCCTTAAAATTGTTGTAAATATTGTTGTAGCGTCTTTTATCCTTCTATTTATCTTTGGTTTCTTATCCGGAGACCCTGCTCGTAACCCCGGACGTAAAGACTTAGAATAATATCATACTTTAATATTAATAACGGTGGGGCTTTTTTGCTTATAAACCCCACCTTTTTTTATTAACTCGGATGGGATTAAAAATTAAATAAAATGCTATCTCTTTAGGAATTACTTTGTAATATGTAACCTTTTAACTAATCAACATTGATGCAGAAGAGCGATCCGAAGGGATCTGCTACGCAGTACGCACCTTAAACCATACCAACATTATTAGGCAACCTCAGCTAAAAGTCTTACAGTAGGGATATCTGATTTAGTCGGTTGACGAAAATAACTCATAGGTAGCGTGACAACCGCTCTTGTATTTCCTAACAAATCAAAAAATTCTACACTGTAACCAGTTTCTAAACCACTAACATTATGTATATCTACCACTGTCCCAATATCACCAGCAAATAAACCATCTTCGACTATATCTTTTAATAAAATTACATCAGAATAAAGAGCAAAATTCATACTGTTTAAAACCTCCAATTTTTATTCAGGAATCATCGTAATTAATCGAGGAATTTCTGTACCTTTGTCAATTTGCCATACACTTTTCATCAATAATGGCTTGTGAATAGGAGTAAGTATTTCTGATATTATTTCGTATCTTATGCCGTAGGATGTTTCTTTGATTATAGAAACTTCTGCATTGAGATGAAACTTGCGAATATCTGACTCTAATTGTTGCCAATTTTCAGGAGAATAGCCATAATTAAGCAATATTTTTGCTTTTGAACCTCCCCTTTTATGATTGATATTCAATAAATAATCGATTATTTTCGATTTTTCAATGATAGCGAGATCGAAATTAGGAATCTGCATTATATTTCACTCCCAATCCTTTCCATTATATCTCATCAGCTCGATCGCACCCTTAACCAATCAACATTAACTCATAAGCTCGATCGCACCTCTTAACCATATCAATTAAACTTAATACCTGACTGTTTTTCAATGGCTTTTAATGTGCCAATAGGAATTATTTTTCCTTGATGAATAGGTACAATAGCTGTTCTTTGAGTAGTGTTATTGAATAATTTTAGATGAGAACCCGTTTGCGAAATTTCAATAAAACCGTTCTTTTTTAGTTAGTTGCTTAATGATTTCTTTGGATGTTAAACGAGGAGATTTAGAAAACATTTTGAATTGTTTTTTAAACTAAAATTTCGATGCGATTATTAATATCAGTATTCGATGAAATTTCGGGTATTGGTTCTAAAAGTAATTGAATTGCATCTTTTAAGTTTTCGATTGCTTCTTCTTTTGTGTCTCCGCAGGAAGAAATATAGTTTAATTCAGGACAAGTAGCTGAATAAGATTGTGCTTCCTCATCCCATTCTAATATTGCTTTAACAATCATTTTGACTTATCTTGATTAAAATAACATTGATTTTGCCTATATATTAACTTATTTTAGTGATCGAACCCTCCCTAAGCACAATCGCACCCCCTAAACCAGTCAAAATTACCTCATAAGTATGATCGAACCTTAAACCATATCAATATTATGACCTAAGAGCGATCGCACCGCCTCAACCAAATCAATATTACTTCAGAAGCTCGATATAATTATTGATGAATAGTAATCTGAGTTTGATTAACTTCAATAAAATAATGATTTTCAAATAGGGTAATTATTTCTAATAAATTATTAGATAATATATTAATTAAATCGCTATTTTTTATATTTCCTGTTGTTATTAATAAAAGTTTATAAGGTTTTTCCTAAGAATAAATGAATCTAAAAAATCTTTGTCTTTAGTAACAACAATATATTGATATTGACAAGAAATTTCATTATTTAATCAAAGATATACTTTTTACCTGCGTTAATTTGGTAGCAAAAGATAAAACGGCTAAAATATCTTCTAATTCTAAATCTTCGTAGTCTAGCAAAATTTCTTCTGTTGTCATCCCCGCACTTAATAATTCTAAAATCATTTCCACAGGATAACGTAAGCCTCTGATACAAGGTTTACCATGACAAATATGAGGATTGATCGTGATACGTTCTATGGATTCCATTTTCTACTTATTAGTCAACTCTAATATTATTTAATTATATCTGATGAGGCACGATCGCACCCCCTAAACCAATAAAAATTACCTCATAAGTATGATCGCACCTTTAACCAATCAACATTACTTCAGAAGAGCGATCGCATTCATCTAAATTAGAATAATTAAGTAGTTAGGGAAAGTATTTATAAATATCTTTGCGATGAAGAAATCTAGTGAAAATAATTGTATCTTCTTGTATCTCTAAACCTATTCTATAATCTCTAATTTTGATACGGTAGAAGTTATTATATCCTGTTAGTTTTTTTACATTTTTAACTTGATTGAATAATTCTGCTTTTTTACACTCTAAGATCACATATTTTATTTGTTCAGACAGTTTTTTATCTTTTATTTTTTGTAAATCCTTAGCAAAAGCTGATTCAAATTTTACTTTCATCTCTAATTATTTTCTAACAATAAAAATATATCTTCTTCAGCAACAAAATCATTTTTTCTACCTTCTTTAATAGCATTTTTTAAACCTATTTCTTCTATAACTTCTAAAAACAGTTCTTGAAAATCATCCTTTTTAGTTTCCATCAGTTCTATCAAAACTTCTTTTAATAATTCTTTGATTTTTTCTTCTGATAAATCGATCGTTTTGCTAATCATAATTGACAATTCTACCTCTAAATATATAGTAAATTTATTTAATTATATCTTATCAGATATGATCGAACCTCCAACCACCAACATAACCTCATAAGCACCATCGAACTCCTCAACCATACCAACATTACTTCAGATAAGGATGTCATACTTTTTTAGTTAAATTTATAAATTTTCTAATAATAACTCTGCTAATTCCAATTTTTGATCAATTGATAAAGAAGATAAATTGTTTTTAATTTCAGAATATAGTTCTTCATATTTGCTAATTTTTGAATTGACAACAACACGACTGTTAATAGAATAAGACGGATGAGATTTTTTTTGATTTATTTCAGACTTAATCTTCGCCAGTGCTTCCTTTGCTTTATAAAGTTGTTCTTGTCTCTTATAATCCAAAATTCTTTGATAGCTTTTTTTTCTTTCTATTTCATCTTTTTTTCTAGCTAACATTATCAAATCATTTTTAATTTTTTTTTCGATGTTTTCCATCTGCATCATTATATTAAATTTATGACTTGATAAGAGTGTTTGAGGTAATTTTTCAGAAAGTAATTTTAACTCTTTTTTTAGCTCAATATGTTCTCTCTTTAAACGGACTTCTTCCTCAAATAAGGCATATTCTAATTGTTCTATTTCTTTAGTTGTTATATCCATATTTGATAACTAGGACTGCTATAGTGAGTATTGTAATTATAATATTCTTTATCTCTTTACGAAAACAATATAGTCAGTTAACATTTATTTAGTAGGTTGGCTTGAATGATAAAACTCAACACCAACCTAAATTAATCCTACTTCAAATCAGCGATCGCACCCTTTGCCATATTCGCAATAGCCTGATCTGTAGCCTTTGGTAACTGATAATAATTACCTCCTGCTTGTTTAGCCAACTCCTTACCGAAGCCAGTAGAAACAAACTTCTTCTCCGTGTCGATAACCAGCAATTTCATGCCCATAGCACGGATTTTCGTGGCAATATCCAACAATTCCGCCTTAATATCGGGTTTTTCTCCTTCTTCAAGGGTTTCACCGAGAGATCGCGCCAAAGGAATATTCCCCCGTCCGTCCGTAATCGCCACAATGACAACCTGTCCAATATCCCCCGACATCTGGGCATTTACCCCCACATGAACCGCCTGAGTTAAGGCATGGGATAAAGGCGAACCACCACCGCAAGGCAAGGTTTCCAAACGGGTACGGGCTAAAGTAATGGAACGAG